>NZ_JBGCCT010000052.1 GCF_041260665.1 Catenulispora sp. GP43
CCCGGCGGGGGCGGGGGGGGCGGGGGGCGGCGCGGCCGCCCGGGCGGCCGTGGTCGCGCACGCCGGGCACTGTAAAAAAAACCCCCGGGCGGCCCCCCCCCCCCCCCCCCGCGGCCGGTTTCTTGTTGTGCCGCCTGCTATTCGAAGTCGACCTCCACCAGCAGGTCCGCGATCCGCTCGGGCTCGGCGAGCATCGCGGCGACCAGATGCCGCTGGTCCCACCGCCCCGCCGCCCACGCCAGGCCGCGCGCCAGCCCGTCGAAGGTGGACGTGTGCACGACCCCGTCCGCGACGCGCCAGTCGACCTCCGTGCCGTCGGCCAGGATCAGGTCGTCGTGCTCGACATAGGTGCCCGGGGCGTCCGGAAGCAGGGCCCTGACGGCCTCGGGGACGTCCCGCACCTCGCCGGGCTCGTCCACACCGGCGTCTATCACTTCCGAGGCCAGGTCCAGGTCGAGCAGATCGGCCAGGGCGGTCGCGAAGCGCAGCGGGATCGGCAGATAGGGCCGGCCGGCCAGCAGCGGCAGCAGGTCCGGGGCGTCCACGACCACGACGTCGTCCGCGTCGGCCACCACCAGCTCGCCGTCCAGGGTGGCGCGCAGGTGTTCCGGCGGGGACACCTGGTCGGCGGGCACCTCGGCCAGCGTGCAGTACAGATCCGTGAGCTGGCTCCGGGTGACCGGCCGGTCCGGGTCGGCCAGCCGGTCCAGCAGCTCGTCCGGACCGCCCGGCGTCGCCAGCAGTTCCAGGGCGGTGGTCTTGACGCCCAGCGCGGTCAGGAACTCCGCGTCGTTGGCGAGCGCGCCGGCGTCGGCCGGGTCCAGGGGATCGTAGAGCCCTGCCAAAGCGGTGTCGTCGCCGGCGACCAGATCGGCGGGGCACTTGTCGGCCAGCACCGGGGTGCGGCTGAGCCACCACGCGGTGGCCGAGGGCACGGTCAGCTTCCCGCCGTCGGCCAGCGACAGCCGCGCCGGCCGGATCACCGCCTGGCGCAGCGCGGGTGTGCCGGCCAGCAGTTCCAGGGCGCGCGCCCACGCCTCGGGCCGCACCGTCTCCAGCCCTATGACGCCGGCCAGCTCGGCCAGCACCACCGGCGCGGAGTCCGGCGGGCACAGCGCCTCCACGTGCTCGGCCCAGTCCTCGAAGCCCTCCAGGTCCGCCAGCTCGTCGTCGAGGGTGTCCGGATCGAGCAGCACATCGGTGTCCCGCAGCAGCGGGAAGCCGTCGGGGACGCCGGCGGCGTGCAGGACGCCCGACCCCCAGCGCTCGACCCACGCCGCGTCGACGAACCCGTACAACTCCGGGTCGACGATCCCGGCCAGCGCCGAGTCGGGCACCAGCAGCTCCCCGGCCGGCGTGAGGCCGCCGTCGGCCTCCGGCAGCAGCAGCCGGCCCAGGCCGAACCGCTCGCCGGGCCGCGGGTCGGCGGCCCGCACCAGCGCCAGCACCGCCTCGGCCACCGCCAGCGGATCGGAGGAGGCGGCGTCGTCGCCGAGCGGCACCGGATCGTAGGCGGCGTCCACGGCCTGGAGCACCGACGGATCGGCCAGCATCACCCGCGGCTCGGCAGGCTGTGCCCCCAGGCGATCCAGCAGGCCGGAGCCCTCCCCGAGCGCGTGCGGGTGGATGACCCGCAGACCGAGCGGGGTGAGCGCGGCGAGGGTGGCGTCGTCCAGGCCGGTGGCCGGGCGCAGCGTGCCGCGCGGGCCGCGCACGGTGCGGCCGTCGGCCAGCGGGACCGGCAGCGCCGCCAGCGCGTCGAAGGCGAGCG
Source organism: Catenulispora sp. GP43 (assembly GCF_041260665.1). Taxonomy (NCBI): domain Bacteria; kingdom Bacillati; phylum Actinomycetota; class Actinomycetes; order Catenulisporales; family Catenulisporaceae; genus Catenulispora; species Catenulispora sp. GP43. The sequence goes on from NZ_JBGCCT010000052.1 coordinate 1,772, forward strand.
GGTCGTCGCCGGAGACGGCGTCCAGCGCGGTGTAGAGGACCGACCACCAGGCCGGGGGCCGGTCCAGGCCGGCGACGGCCTCGACGACGTCGCCCAGGCCGATGCCGCGCACGCCCAGGGTGGACAGCGCGGCCTGGTCCTTCTCGAAGCCGGCCGGCAGCAGGCCGGGGACGACGTCTTCGAGGGCTGCGACGAGGGCTTCGGAGTTCGGGGTGAGGACGACGGCCTCGCGGGGGACGAGGAGGGTGTCTGCCGCTGTCCCCGTTGCTGTCTCTGCCGCGGCGGCTTCGGCGTCGGCCTGCGCCGTCTCCTGATCCTTGTTCTGGTCCTGGTTCTGGTTCTGGTTCTGGTTCTGGTTCTGGTTCTGGTTCTGGTTCTGGTTCTGGTCCTTGGCCGGCGCGGCGGCCGCCGGCAGGATCGCGCTCTGGCCCAGCAACGCCACGATCCGGCGCCGCACCTCGGCATCGACCGGTCCGTCCGCGATCGGCCCGGGGACGAGGCGGAGCAGCCCCGCGGTCTTGGCCGGCCAGTCCCGCACGAGCTCCGCGTAGGCGTCGGCAGCCCGGTCCAGCAGGAAGTCGGTCAACGCCCCCGGGGCCAGCCGGCGCCGCGTCGGGTCCAGCGGCAGCGTCGCGATCAGCAGCGCCGGCAGGCCCAGCGGCTCGTCGGTGGGCGTCGGACCGTGGAACACCGGAACCGTCGCCGGACGGCGCGGCTCGTCGGCCGCATCGCACGGGACCGCCCACGTCAGCGTCCACACCGGCCGGGCACGTTCCTCGACCGGCCGATCCGCCAGCAGCTCCGGCGCGATCGTCCCGCCGGCCGACACGATCCGCCAGCGCGACTCCTCGGCGCCGTCGGTGATGGTGCACACGCCGTCGGCGTCGCGCACCGCGGTCAGCCGCCGCACGTCCCCGTCGACGTCCACGACGATCTCCGCCAGCGCCGGCAACGCCAGCAGCAGCGCGTCGTCCACCCCGGCCAGCAGACCGCGCACCAGCTCGCGCGCCGCCTCGTCCCGCAACGGAAGGACGACGGCCGTGTCGAAGCCCGACGCCGGCTGCCCCTCGGTGGCGAACGGCAGCCGCAGCACCGGGACCCGGCCCTCACGCCGCAGCACCTCGGCCCGCAGCCCCTCACTGCCCTCGGCGGCGCGCTCCACCTCGCGGCGCGCGTCGTCGGCGGAGAAACGGACGCTGCCGTCACGGGAGAGCATGGAGGGCTCGTCACAGACCGCGAGGACCGCGGCGAAGCCGACGCCGAAGCGGCCGACCGGCGAGGCGGCGTCGGCGGAACCGGCCGCGGCCGCCTCCCCGACCTTCGCCGAGGCCCGCAGCGTGGACAGCCCGGTCACCCCGTCGGCGTCCAACGGCGCTCCGACATTGGCGGCGGTCAGAGTCCCGCCCTCCAACGTCAGCCGCAACCGCCCCGGCACTCCGGCCCGCAACGCGGCATCGGCCGCATTCTGCGCCAACTCCACGACCACCCGGTCCCGGTACCCGCCGAGGACGAGGTCCTCCTCCAGGTTGGCGTCCTCGCGGAAACGCACGGGCGAGGCTACCCACGCCTCCAGAACCCGGGCCCGGATCGCTGCTGTCTCAAACGGATCGCTCACCCGCGGATTCTAGGGCGTGTCTCAACACCCGGGGCGCACGCGCCTCATCCCGCCTGGCTGCCCGCTTCCGCGACATAGCCGGTCAGGCACTGATGGCAGATGATGTCGACCATCCGCTCCACCGAGTAGTCACGCCAGCGCGTCACCGGCTCCACCAGCGCACGGTTGCACAGGGTGTGCAGATGCGGCGGGTCGGCGGCGTCATCGATGCGCACGATGTGCCAGAACTGGTCTTCGGTGCTGTCCGTGTCGAGATCCCGGTCACGGGCCAGCTCGTACGTGTAGCGGCTCACAGTCGGGACGATGCGCCGGTTTGCGGTGCGCGGCACGTTGTGGGCACCGTTCGGGGTATGCGGGAGCTGACGGGTGGGCGGATGACCGGGGGCGTCGTGCTCGTGGACGGCGGCGCGGGCGCGGGCTCGGACGCGAGTGTGGGCGATGTTGTGCGCAGGCCGGCGGGTGCGGCGTCCGGATTCGTGGCGGAGTTGCTGGGGCTGTTCGAACAGCGCGGCTTCGGCGGCGCACCGCGATACCTCGGTTGTGAGGATGGCGCAGACCTGTTCAGCTACATCCCCGGCGATGTCCCAGCCCGGTTCCAGGTGTGGACCGACGAGCAGATCGCCGCAGCCGGCCGGCTCCTGCGTGCGATGCACGAAGCCACCCGCGGCAGCGCCCTGGCCGGACGCAGCCCGGTGGTCTGCCACCACGACGCCGGGCCCAACAACGCCGTGTTCCAGGACGGCGTGCCGGTCGCGTGGATCGACTTCGACACCGCCGCGCCCGGCGACCCGCTTGAAGACGTCGGCTATGCGGCCTGGACATGGTGCATCGCCTCGAAGCAGACGGCGCCGATCGCCCGCCAGGCAGACCAGGTCAGGATCCTGGCCGACGCCTACGGCCTCACGGCCCCCGAACGTGCCGTCCTGATAGACGCCGCGATCGAGCGCCAGGCGCGCAACGTCCGGTTCTGGGCCTCGGTCCTGGCCTCCGGAACCGCTCTCGCCGACCCCGCGGCCATCGCCGACCGCATCGCTTGGAGCCGCCGGGAAGCCGCGTTCACCGTCACCCACCGAGCGGTCTTCGACCGGGCGCTCGCAAAAGTATGAAGGCTAGACTTGTAATCTCAAACTGCCAAGTCTAGACTGAACATCGTGAACGAAGCCCAGCCCCCTGCCGCCGCCGGCGAGCCGGACCTCCGCCGCGAGACCGCCAACCGTCTCCGCATCGGGATCGGCGCCTTCAAACGGCGCGTCCAGGATGCTGGTGCCGCCGGAGAGCTGAGCAATCCGCAGCTCACCGCCTTGTCGCGGCTCGACCGCCTGGGGCCGATGACCACCACCGGCCTCGCGCGGCGTGAGCAGATCACGCCGCAGGCGATGGGCGCGACGGTCGCCAGTCTGGAGAAGCTCGGCCTGGTCACGCGCAGTGCGCACGCAACCGACGCGCGCCAGTCCATCCTGAGCCTGACGCCGGAGGGCCTGGCCGCCGTGCACTCCGGGCGCAACGCCGTGGCCGACAAGGTCACCGCCGTCCTGGAGGAGTCGTTCACCGACGCGGAGGTCGCGGTCCTCGCCGCCGCCGCGCCCCTGATCGAACGGCTCGCGGAGCTGCTCTGACGCTGCTCCCGGGCTCCCACGCTCCCTTCCGCACCTCTGGAGCCGCCATGCCCGGCACGCCTGCCACCTCTGCCATACCCGCCATACCCGCCACGACCCGCGAGGACGGCGTCGCCGAAGCCGCGACAGCCCCTGCACACCAGCACCAAGACAAGAACAAGAATCCCTTCTCCTGGCGCTTCACCACCCCGCTGTTCATCGGCTCGGCCCTCAACCCCATCAACAGCTCGCTGATCGCCACCGCCCTGCTGCCGATCGCGCACGGCGTCGGCGTCCCCATCGGCCAGACCGCCGCCCTCGTCACCGCCCTCTACCTGGCCAGCGCCATCGCGCAGCCGACCGCCGGCAAGGCCGCCGAGGTCTTCGGACCGCGCCGGGTCTTCCTCGCCGGCATCCTGCTGGTCGCGCTCGGCGGCCTGGTCGGGGGCCTGGCCGGCGACCTGCCCGTTCTCCTGGTCAGCAGGGTCCTGATAGGCCTGGGCACCTCCTGCGCCTACCCGACCGCCATGCTCCTGATCCGCGGCCGCGCCCGGGCGGCGGGCCTGGCCAAGCCGCCCGGCGGCGTGCTCGGCGGCCTGCAGATCGCCGGCATCGCCACCGCGTCCCTCGGCCTGCCGATCGGCGGCGCGCTGGTCGGCGCGCTCGGCTGGCGCTCGGTCTTCTTCGTCAACGTGCCGGTCGCCCTGATCGCGCTGGCCGCGACGCTCACCTGGGTCTCGCCCGACGGCCCGCTCCAGCGCCCGCTCCGGTGGCGGCACGTGGCCGCACGCCTGGACGTCGTCGGCATCGCCGGCTTCGCCGCCGCCATGATCGCGCTGCTGCTGTTCCTGTTCGCCCTCCCCACCGCGCACTGGTACCTGCTGGCCCTGTCCGTCGCCCTGTGGGTCGCGCTCGTGTTCTGGGAGCTGCGTGCCGCGACCCCCTTCCTCGATGTCCGCATGCTCGCCGCGAACACCGCGCTCGCCCGCACCTACCTGCGCTTCGGCCTGGCCATGCTGTGCCTGTACGTGGTCTTGTTCGGCATCACCCAATGGCTCGAAGCCGTCCGCGGCCTCAGCGAGACCCAGGCCGGCCTGCTCCTGCTCCCGATGACGCTGGTCTCCGGCCTGATCGTCTCGCCGGTCTCCCGCCGCAACCTGGTCCGCGGCCCCGTCATCGCCGCGGCGCTTGCCTGCGTCGCCGGCGCGGCCGGAGCCCTCGTCCTGAGCGCCTCCGCCTGGATCGGCTGGGTCGTGGTCATCACGCTCGTCTTCGGACTCGTCATGGGCTTCGTCGCCGCCGGCAACCAGACCGCCCTGTACGCGCAGGCGCCCGCCGACCAGCTCGGCACCGCCGCCGGACTGCTGCGCACCTTCGGCTACGTCGGCTCGATCGCCTCCTCGGCCATCACCGGCATGGTCTTCCACACCAGCGTCAGCGACCACGGCGTGCACCAGATCGCCTGGATCATGCTCGGTGTCAGCCTCCTCCTTCTCCTGGTCTCCGTCCTGGACCGCACACTGCCGAGAAAGGCCGCGTCGTAGGAAGACAGAGTCCTAAGATCGGCAGGCGTGAGCGACGACACCGACGCCTGCCCCGACCCCGACTCCGACCCCGACCCCGACCCGGCGCGCGCCGCCGACCTTCCGGAGTTCATCGCCCTGCTCGAGGAACTCCGCCACCGCAGCGGGAACCCCTCCTACCGGACCCTGGCGCGGCGTGTCGGCCCCCTGATGCGTCCGCCGCAGGCCATGCCGCACTCCACGATCGGCGACGTCTTCCAGTCCCGGCGCCGACGCCTCAATCCGGACCTGGTGATCGCGATCGTCCGCGCGCTCGGCGCCGACGAGACCGCGGTCGACCGGTGGCGGCAGGCCTGCGTCCGCGTGCACGGCGTGGCCAAGACCGGCGGCCCGCTCGGCGTCCTGCGGCAGCTCCCGGCGGACCTGCCGGAGTTCACCGGCCGCGAGGCCGAACTGAAGCACCTCATGGACGTCCTCGCCGCCTCCGCCGACGAACGGCTGGCCGCTCCGTTCGTCGCGACCATCGAGGGCATGGGAGGCGTGGGGAAGACGCAGTTCGCGGTGCACGCCGCGCATCGTCTGCTGCGCGCCGGCCACTACACCGACCTTCAGCTGTCTGTGAACTTGCGCGGGTTCGATCCCGAACGGCCGCCCGCCGAACCCGCCGGCGTCCTCGACGGCTTCCTGCGCGAGTTGGGCGTACCGGGGCAGCAGATCCCCGAGACGCTCGACGAGCGCGCCGCCATGTTCCGCGACCGCATCCACGGCCGGAAGGCCTTGCTCCTGCTCGACAACGCCGCCGACGCGCGGCAGGTCCGCGATCTGCTGCCGGCCGCGTCGACGTGCCTGGTCCTGGTCACCAGCCGCCGCAGCCTGGCGGACCTGGAAGGGGCCGATCCGCTGGTCCTGGACGTGTTCCAGCCCGAGGAAGCGCGGATGCTGCTGGCGAAGGTCGTCGGCGAGGACCGCGCCGCCGCCGAACCCGACGCCGCGGAACGGATCGTGGCCGCCGGCGGACGGCTGCCCCTGGCCGTGTCCATCGCCGCGGCGCGGCTCACGTCACGGCCCGCGTGGTCGCTCGCCGACCTGGCCGCGCGACTGGAATCCGATCCGGACGGCGAGACCTCGACGAGCCGCTTTCTGGACCCCGTCTTCGACCTCTCCTACCGAGGCCTCACCCCGCAGGCGAGCCGCATGTTCCGGCTCCTCGGCCGGCATCCCGGCAACGACTTCTCCGCCGCCTCGGCAGCGGCCCTGACCGGCCTGACGACAGACAGCACCGAGCTGCTCCTGGAGCGGATGCAGGACGAGTACCTGATCGACCAGAAGTACGCCGGACGCTACGAGATGCACGACCTGGTCCGCCAATACGCCCGGCACCAAGCCCGGGCCGACGCCGCCGAGGAACAATCCGTCGCGCGCAGCCGCCTGCTCGACCACTACCTCCACAACGGCCACCACGCCGCGATGCTCGAGGTCCCCGTCCGCGACCCGATCTGCGTCCCGCTCCCGGCGCCGCAGGACCGGACGACCCTGGTTCCGATGGCCGACGCCGCCGCTGCCGGCGTGTGGTTCGACGCAGAGTTCGAAGCCTTTCAGGAACTGATCCAGACATGTGTCGAGTCCGAACCCGTCATCGCCTGGCAGCTGGCGTGGTCGTTGGTCGGGCACTGTATGAAGACGGCCCGCTACTGGGAAATGATCCGCAGTCAGACGCTCGCCCTCCAAGCCGCCGAGCACGTCGGCGACCTCACTGCGCTCTCGTATTCGCTCCAGGCGCGGGTCATGGCGATGACGCCCCTCGACATGTACGACAGCGTCATCGCAGACCTGAACCGTTCGATCGAGATCTGCCGCAGCACCGGCGATCGCTTCTACGAAGCGCGCGGGCTGTGCAAGATCAGTGCCGCATGGTGCCAGCGCCATGACTATGCAGCCGGCCTGGAGTACGCGCTGCTGGCGCTGGATGTGAGCCGGTCTCTGGGCGTCGACGGCCGCACCGAGCAAGCACGAAGCCTGAACCTGGTCGGGTGGAGTCAGGCGCATCTGGGAGAGCTGGGGCCGGCGGTCGACGCGTGCGAGGAATCGGTGCGGCTGGCGGAGGAACTCGGCGATCTGTGGTCCCAAGCTGTCGCGCTGGACAGCCTGGCATTCGCGCACCGCGAAGCCGGCGCCTACGAGATGTCCGCGGCGACGTACCGGCGCGCGCTCGCGGTGCACGACCGCTACGGTGCCGCGTCCTTCCGAGCGCGGACGCTGACGCACCTCGCGGATCTGTTGGCGCTCATAGGTGATGTCGACGAGGCGCTCGCGCTGTTCCGGGAGGCACTGAGCGTCGTGGAGACCGCCGATGAGCAGTTTGCCGAGGAGGTCCGGCAGCGGATCGGGGAGCTCGTGGCGTCAAGGGAGCGATGAGGCGGCTATCCCCGGCCCTCCTCCAACGCCATCTCGAACCACACGACCTTTCCGTTCGCCGTCCGGCTCACGCCCCAACGCAGCGCCAGCTGGCTCACCAGGAACAGCCCGCGCCCGCCCTCGTCCAGATCGCCGGCTTCCAGCAGGATCGGCAGGAAGTGGTCGTCGTCGCGGACCTCGCACAGCAGCGTCCGGGTCCGCAGCAGCCTCAGCTCGATCGGTCCGTGGGCGTAGCGCACCGCGTTCGTCACCAGCTCGGTGGCGAGCAGTTCCGTGGTGTCGCGCACGCCTTCCGGCAGCTCCCACTCCGCCATCGCCTGGCGGACCAGGCGGCGGGCGCGCGGGACTGTGGGCGGCAGTGGGGCCAGGAGCCAGTTCGCTATGTTGTCCGCCGGGATGCCCTTCAGACGCGCCGCCAGAAGGGCGACATCGTCCTCGTGCTTGTCGCCGTCCAGCATGGTCAGCAGGGTGTCGCACAGCGCCTCGGGGTCGGCGTCCAGGCCGGCGGCCAGTTCCAGGCATTCGCCGAGGGCCTCGATGCGGTCGTCGATGTCGTCGCCGCGGGCCTCGACCAGGCCGTCGGTGTACAGGACCAGGACGTCGCCGTCGCGGATGGGGATCTCGGCGGTGTCGAAGGCGACGCCGCCCACGCCGATCGGCGCGCCGCTGGGGACCTCGACGCGCTCCACGCGGCCGTCGGCGCGGACCAGCATGGGGGACAGGTGGCCGGCGTTGGCGATGACGCAGCAGGAGGCGATCGGGTCGTACACCGCGTACAGGCACGTCGCCAGGTGGTCGTCGCCCAGCTGCAGGGCCAGGCTGTCGAGCTGGCGGAGCAGCTGTCCGGGCGGCAGGTCCAGGGCGGCCAGGGTCTGCACCGCGATGCGCAGGTGGCCCATCACCGCCGCCGAGCGGACGCCGTGCCCCATCACGTCGCCGATCACGATCGCCACCCGGCTGCCGGGCAGCGCGATGGTGTCGAACCAGTCGCCGCCGACGGCGACGGCCGGGTTGGCCGGCAGGTACCGGTGCGCGACCTCCACGCCGGCCGGCGTCGGCGGGGCGGTCGGCAGCACCCCGCGCCGGAATTCGGCGGCCGTGGCCACCTGGCCGCGGAACAGCCGGGCGTTGTCCACGCCGAGGGCCGCCTGGGCCGCCAGCTGTCCGACGGTGAGCACGTCGATCTCGTCGAACCCGCCGCGCTCCGGGCGCCGGGTCAGGGCCACGCAGCCGAGGACCCGGCCGCGGACCACGATCGGCACCGCCAGGTAGGCGCGCTCGGCGACCAGCGGGTACAGGTCGCCGGGGGAGTGCGACAGGGCCATCGCCAGGGCCCGGTCCGGGGTGACCCGGTCCAGCCGGACCGGCATGCCGGTGGCCATCGCCTCGTGGCAGGGGCTGGTGTCGTGCATGATCTGCACCGCGCCCTCCGGCACCAGCGCCAGCCAGCGCTCCGGCGGCTCGTCGTGCGCCACCGCCACCCGGCGCACCAGGCTGGATGCCGTCGCGCCGAGCGCCGGCGGGGCCGGGGCGCCGTCCACGAACAGCGCGTCCAGCAGATGGACCGAGGCGAAGTCGGCCAGGCGGGGCACCAGCGTCGCGGCGAACTGCCCGGCGACCGCCACCATGTCCGCGCCGGCCCCGATGCGGCCGGTCGCCTCGTTCAGGAACGACAGATGGTCCCGCAGATCCACTTTGTACGTCAGCACTCCGTTGTGCCCGTGCTCTGATTCGTGCACTTATCTGTTGCTCTCGCTCCGGCCCGATACTGGTGTGCGGAGTCTAGGACCGTTCATCCGCCTTTTGGCAGAGGAAGAACATCTGGATCTCCGGTTGTGCCGAAGATGTCTCCGGTGCGTAAGAAAGTACCTGTTCGTGCTCGATGACGAATCCGGACTCTGACAACACAGTACGCAAGTCGTCGCGCAGAAACCCGGTGACTCGGATTCTGCTGTCCAGGAAAGCGATCGGGACGTCGTCCACGTCGGCCTCCACCATGGCGACCGCGAACCGGCCGCCCGGGACCAGTGCCCGGTGGATCAGGCGCAGCGCGGTCTGGATCTGCTCGCGCGGAAGATGCAGCAGCGCGAAGAAGGCGGTCACCGCCTCGTAGCCCGGATCGGGCGCCGATAAGTCGACGACGTCGCCCAGGACGAACTCCGCCTCGGGCACGTTCTTCCGCGCGATCTCCAGCATGCGCGGGGAGATGTCCAGACAGGTGACCCGGCAGCCGGCGTCCACCAGCTGCCGTGCGGTCGGCAACCCGGTGCCCGAGCCCACGTCCAGCACCCGCGCGCCGGCCGGCAGCCGCTCCAGCAGGGTCCGGACCACGGCGAGCTGGCCGTCCTTGTGCGGGAAGGCCTCGTCGTACCGGGCGCCGATGGCGTCGTAGGCGCGGGCCTGGGCCTGTTCGCGGTCGATCCACGCCTGATCCAGCGGTGTGGGCGAGCCCGGATTCCCGATGACCATGTGACCCCTCGACTCGCGGAAGCAGACCTGGCACAGGCCTTGCACGCAACTGGCAAAAGCACTTGCGCACAACTGACCCAGTCCGGTCGCAGTGGGCCACCGGCCTCCGTATTATCAATGGTCTTCATTTCCGTGGGAAAGGGTGGGACTGATGCGCATCGACGCGCAGCACAGCCGTCGCTCGTTCGTCCGCGCGGTGAGCGTGGGAACCCTGGCCGTCGGGTTCGACCTCACCTCGCGGGCCTGGGCGGCCCAGGCCCCGCAGAGCGCGGGATCGGATTTCCGGCACGCCCCGCACCTGGACGGCCGCCTGCTGGTCGCCCCGGCCGACCTGGCGCCCTACGAGGACGACTTCGGCCACCTGGTCCACCGCACCCCGCAGGCGGCCCTGCTGCCCGGCTCGGTCCGGGACGTCGCCGCGATGATCGCCTTCTGCGGCCCGCTCGGCATCCCGGTCGCCCCGCGCGGCCAGGGCCACCAGACCTTCGGGCAGGCGCAGGTCGCCGGCGGACTGATCGTCGATCTGGGGCCGCTGGACGCGATCAGCGTCGACCCGGCGGCGAAGACCGCGACCGTCGGAGCCGGGGCGGTGTGGAGCGCGGTCCTGACCGCGAGTCTGGCCCACGGCCTCACCCCGCCGGTGTTCACCGACTACATCGAGCTCTCGGTGGGCGGCACGCTGTCCGCCGGCGGCGTCGGCGGCGCCTCGCAGCACCACGGCGCGCAGGTCGACACCGTCGTGGAGCTGGAGGTCGTCACCGGCACCGGCCAGGTCCAGACCTGCTCGGCCACCCGGAACGCGGACCTGTTCCACGCCGCTTTGTCCGGCCTCGGTCAGGTCGGCGTCATCACCCGCGCGGTCATCCGCCTGGTCGCCGCACCGACCTCGGTGCGCAGCTACTCGCTGGCCTATCCGAGCGTGGCCGCGCTCACCGCGGCGCAGCGCAAGGTCGTCGGCGACGGCCGCTTCGACTGGCTGGAGGGCACGATCCTGCCCGCCACCGGCGGCGGCTGGCAGTACATCCTCGAAGGATCGGCCTTCTACGACACGACCCCGCCGAATGACAGTGTCCTGATCGGCGATCTCGCCTACATCGGCCCGCCGCAGATCCAGGACTCCGCCTACTTCGACTTCGTGGACGACCTGGCGCCGACCGTCGCCGCGCTGAAGGCCAGCGGCGAGTGGTACGACCCGCATCCGTGGTTCAACGGGTTCCTGCCCGACGCCGCCACCGACGCCCTCGTCGAGGCCACCATGGCCGCCACGACCCCGGCCGACCTCGGTGCGAGCGGACTGGTGCTGCTGTATCCGGTGCCGACCGCCAGGTTCACGGCGCCGTTGCTGTCGGTGCCGGAGGGCGAGCTCGCCTTCCTGTTCGCGGTGCTGCGTACGGCCGCGCCCGACGACGCGCTCCCGGCCCCGGAACTGGTGCAGGCCAACCGCGATCTGTACCTGAGCGTGCAGGCCAAGGGCGGGACGCAGTACCCGGTGGGCGCGATCCCGATGACGCCGGCCGACTGGCGGACGCAGTACGGCGCGCGGTGGCAGCAGTTCCGGGCGGCGAAGCAGTGCTTCGACCCCTACGGGATTCTCGCCCCGGGACAGGGCATTTTCACTTCTTAGCGGCGGATCGGCAGCGGCCGCGCGGGTTTTCCCGCGCGGCCGACGACCGCGGGTCACAAGCGGTACCGCCAACTTTCGTCTGTCATTTCCGTTGCTTGTGAACCGGGCGAAACTATCCTTCACAGGGCTCTGATGTCGTGCTATTCAAATCAGTGCGTCACCCCACATCCCACCCCCTGTGGAGGCACTCAGTGCTGACGACCCACCGCTCGCGCAGACCGTCGCTCCGGCGCGGCCTGTTCATGCTGACGGCGGCGCTCACGGCCGTCGTCACGTTCATGGGTACCAACGCCTCGGCGACCGCGGCCGACCACTATGTGGCCCTGGGCGACTCGTACTCCTCCGGTGTCGGCGCCGGGAGCTACATCTCGTCCAGCGGCAGCTGCGACCGCAGTACCAACGCCTACTCGCAGCTGTGGGCGAACAGCCGCCACCCGGCCAGCTACGTCTCCGTCGCTTGCTCCGGCGCCACCACCCAGGACGTGCTGAACAACCAGATATCGGCGCTGAGCTCCTCGACCTCCCTGGTGTCGATCACCATCGGCGGCAACGACGTCGGCTTCTCCTCGGTGATGGAGACCTGCGTCCTGGACTCCGACAGCGCCTGCCTGAACGCGATCAACACCGCGACCTCGCAGGCCAAGACCATCCTGCCGGGCCGGCTGGCGGCCACGTTCGCGGCGATCCGGAACGCCGCGCCGTCCGCGCACGTGGTGGTCCTGGGCTACCCCGAGCTGTACGACCTGGGCCACTCCTGGTACTGCCCGGGCCTGTCCGGCACCGACCGCACCGCGCTGAACAACGCCGCGGACCTGCTCGACACGCAGATCTCCACCGCGGCCAAGAATGCCGGCGACACCTTCGCCGACGTCCGCGGCGAGTTCCACGGGCACGAGCTGTGCGACTTCTTCAACGAGTGGCTGCACTCGGTGGACGTCACCGACGTCGGCGACTCCTACCACCCGACCGCCAGTGGGCAGAGCGGCGGCTACTACGCGGCGTTCAGCGCCGTCGCGCCCTGAGCGCAAAGCCGTCGCGCCCTGAGCGCCAAACGGACGGCCGCGGCGATCACGGGGATGATCGCCGCGGCCGTCGGGCTCTCAGCCTGTCGGCGGGATCTCGCGCGGGTCCACGTCGATGTTGGCCGCGACCCCCTCGTGGTACTCCAGCTGCTCCTGCAACTGCTCGCCCTCGATGTCCGGGTCCGGCACGTACCGCGCGAACCACTGCGGGTGGTACCAGAAGCCGGACTTCGCCAGCGCCATCACCGCCGGGACCAAGGTGAGCCGGACGACGAAGGCGTCCAGGAACACGCCGGCGGCGAAGCTGAAGCCGATCACCTTGATCGTCGGGGTGGGGGAGACGATGAAGGCCACGAAGATGGAGAACATGATCAGCGCCGCCGCGGTCACCACGCGGGAGGCGCGGCCGGTGCCGCGGCGGACCGCCTCGACCGCGTCGCCCTTCTGGGTGAAGTCCTCCTTGATGCGGCTGACGACGAAGACCTCGTAGTCGCTGGACAGCCCGAAGATGATGGCGATCATGATGATCGGCAGGAAGCTGATGGTCTCGGACTTGGTGACGTTGAAGAGCGTCTGGCCCCAGCCCCACTGGAACAGCGCCACCGTGCAGCCGAAGGCCGCGCCGACCGACAGCAGGAAGCCGATGATCGACTTGATCGGGACCCAGATGGTGCGGAAGGCGAAGGTCAGCAGGATGAAGGCCAGGCCGATCACCACCGCCAGGAATACCGGCAGGGCCGAGGACAGTTTCGCCGAGACGTCGATGTTCGACGCGGTCAGGCCGCCGATCAGGATGGTCGCCCCGCTGCCGGCGGCGATCGCGGTGCGGTTGTCGCGCAGGTGGTGGACCAGGGTCGCGGTCTGGGTGTCGCTGGGGCCGGTGGTCGGGATCACGCGGATCACCGCGGTGTCGCCGTTCTGCGCCACCGGGGTGGCCGCGGCCACCCCGGGCTGCTTGGCCAGCCCGGCGGCGATCTGCGACACCTGCTGTTGCGAGGTCACCCCGTCGGCCACGACCAGCAGCGGGCCGTTGAAGCCGGGGCCGAAGGCCGCGGTGGTGATGTCGTAGGCCTTGCGGGAGGTGTTGCTCTTCGGGTTCGACGAGGCTCCGGGCAGGCCCAGTTCCACCTGGGTGGCCGGCAGGGCCAGCACCACCAGGAACAGCACGCCGGTGATCAGCACCACGATCCGGTGGTGGACCACGAACCGGGCCCAGCGCCAGCCGCGGGACCTCTCCGGGGCCTCGACGGACTGCTTCGCGATGCGCTCGGAGTGGTCCTTGCCGAAGGGGAGGCGGGAGAAGTTTCTGAGTCTGTCGCCGGCGAACCCCAGCATCGCCGGGACCAGTGTCAGCGACAGGAGCAGGGACAGGAACACCGCGCCGGCGGCGGCCACGCCCATGATGGTCAGGAAGGGGATGCCGACCACGGCCAGCCCGCACAGCGCGATGATGACCGTGAGGGCGGCGAACACCACCGAACCGCCGGCGGTGCCCGCGGCCAGGCCCACCGCGTCGTAGGGCCGCATCCCGCGCAGGACGCCGTCCCGGTGGCGGCCGATGATGAACAGCCCGTAGTCGATGCCGGTGGACAGGCCCAGCATGATCGCGACGGTCGTCGAGGTGGAGGCGATGGTCATCACGGCGGCCAGCGCGGTGATGGTCATGACCGTGATCAGCACGCCGAGCACGGCCGTCATGATCGGCAGCCCGGACGCCGCGAGTGAGCCGAAGGTGATCAGCAGGATGATGAACGCGATGATCAGGCCGACCAGCTCGGGCAGCTCCGAGGGCACGACCCGCCACCCGGGATACACGCTGCCGTTGTACTCGACCTGCACCCCCGCCGCCTCGGCCGGGGCGACGGCGGCCTTCATCTGGTCGAGCGTGGAGTCCTTGATGTCGGCCGGCTGCTTGGTCCACTGAACGTTGCCCAGCGCGACCTGGCCGTTCTGCGAGATCGGCCCGCCCTGGAAGGGGTCCGACACCTGCGAGACCCCGGGCACCTTGGCCACGTTCGCCATCGACTGCTCGATCCCGGCCTTGGGACCGGGATCGGTGACGTGCACGCCGTTCGGGGTGGCGAACACGATGGTCGTCTGCGCGCCGCCCAACGCCGGGAGCTTCTGCTCCAGCAGGTCCGTGACGTGCTGCGACTCGGTGCCGGGGATCGTGAACTCGTCGTTGGTCTTCCCTCCGCTGGCCCCGGCGACGATGATCATGACGACGACGATGATCAGCCACGCCGCGAGGACCCGCCGCCGTCTGTGGAACGACCAGCGGGCGATCCGGAAGAGATAGGTCGACACCTTCGCAGCATCCGGTGCGGCCGCGACGTGCGCAGTCCGGGCTGCGCCATCCGGGACCCGGCGGACGGACGGCGCAGCGGCACTTCGCCAGGATGTTCGGTCGGCGGCGGCGGGTCAGCCGAGTTCGAAAGTGGTGATCCCGTAGACCGTCGCCAGATCCATGGCGCGCACCGGACCGGTGTACATGCGCGCCGTCTCGAAGCTGGGCTTCATCCCGTACCGCTCGGCCAGCGCCACCGCCGCCGCGTTCGGCTCCGGCACGTCCAGCGCCACCTCGACCGGCGCCTCGGGTCCGGACGCCGCCGCGAGCCCGGAGACCAGGGCCCTGAACAGGGCCTCGGCGATCTCGGGGGTGTCGGCGAACAGCGGCCCGATCTTCGCGAACGCCGGGGCGGGCCGGATGACGCCGTAGCCCACGAGCCCGCCGTCGGCCACGGCGGCGTACGCGATGTGCCCCGGCGCCGACAGCCAGCGGTCCAGGAACACCGGACGCTCGGCCGGGAAGCGGCCGCCGTCGTAGGCCTCGATCGCGTGCCGGCCGACCTGGTCGGCGGGCAGTACCGCGGCGTCGATCCCGCCCGGTGCTCGCGCGCCGACCGCCGCGGCCGACCCGACGTAACGGATGTTGCGGTGAGCGAGCTGGAAGCCGGAGCGCCGGTAGTTGTCCTGCTGGTCCAGCACGCCGTCCAGCCCGATCACCCGGCCTCCCGCGTGCTCCAGTCCGGCCTGCCAGGTCGCGTAGCCGTGCCCCTGGCCGCGGAAGTCGGGGTGCACGAGGTAGAACCCGAGGAAGGAGAACTCCTCCCCGTAGTTCACCACCGACACCGCCGACACCGGCCGGCCGTCGATCCGGCCGACGAAGAACCCGTCAGGGTCCTGAGCCAGGAAGCATCCGCCGTCGGCGGGGCCGGGGTTCCAGCCCTCGCCGGCGGCCCAGGACTCGAAGACCCGCCAGTCGGAGGCGGTAGCGCGGCCGATCTCCAGCCGCGCCGCCTCGTCCGGGCCAGCGCCGGCCCTCTCGTCCCGGTTCATGCCTACAGGTCCTCTTCCATGGCGGCCAGTTCCTCAGGGGTGCCGTAGCTGATCGGGCCGCGGTAGGTCTGGCGGGCCGTCATGAACCACCATACGGTCGCGATGGCCAGCACGACGGCCAAGGCCACCGGGGCGTAGTTGAACGACTTGTGGGTGATCGGGTAGTTCTGCGGCAGCAGGAACAGGATGCTGCTCAACCCGATCCAGACCACCGCGACGGTCGCCACCGGCTTGCTCCAGCGGCCCAGGTTCCACGGGCCCGGGGTGAAGTCGTCGCCGCGCCGCAGCCGCAGGAAGATCGGGACGCCGTAGGAGCCGAACAGCCCGATGACGTTGACCGACACGATGGCCTGGAACGCCACCGTGTTCCACAGCGACGGCACGCCGAGCAGGAAGGCGCCGATCGCGGCGAACCAGACCGACTTCACCGGGGTGTGCGTGCGCTTGCTGACCGAGCGCCACAGCTTGCTGCCGGGGATCGCGCCGTCGCGGGAGAAGGCGAAGATCTGGCGGGAGTTCGAGGTCATGTTCGCCAGCCCGCAGAAGAAGATCGCGCCGCAGACCACCAGCAGCAGGACCTTGGCGGTGGGCAGGCCCAGCGCGTCGACGAAGATCTGCGCGGCCGGTTCGTTGGCCCCGGCCTCGGTGCTGTAGTTGCTCGCCGACATCGAGAACGTCAGCGCCAGGATCAGCACCAGCCCGGCGATCCAGGAGAACGCGATCGAGCGGACGATGCCCTTGGGCGCCGAGACCGCCGCGCGCGTGGTCTCCTCGGACATGTGCGCCGAGGCGTCGAAGCCGGTGAACGTCCAGCTGGTGAACAGCAGACCGATCATGCCCGCGTACAAGCCGGACTTGAAGCCGGTGCCGTTGACGAAGTGGGTGAAGGCGAAGCCCGCCGAGTTGTGGTGCGAGGGGAACACGATCAGGTAGAAGGTGATCACCAGCCCGCCGACCAGCAGCCAGGCGATGCTGATCTTGTTCAGCAGCGCGACCAGCCCGACGGTGTAGGTGTTCAGCAACGCGTGGATCAGCAGGATCGCGCCGTAGATGGCCAGGATCTCCCCGGCGCCGGGGTTGAAGCTGTGCCACTGCAGCGTGGCCAGCGCCACGGCGAAGTTGGCCAGCGCGAAGTCGGTGGCCGCGGTGCCGCCGATCTGGCCGATGAAGTTCAGCCAGCCGGTGAACCAGCTCCAGACCGCGTTGTGCCGCTTGGCCAGCTTCGCCGACCAGTAGTACAGCGCGGCCGAGGTCGGGAAGCCGGAGGTGATCTCGGCCATCGCGGCGCCGACGAACAGCACCAGCAGACCGACCGCGAGCCAGCCGAAGACCATGATGCGCGGCCCGCCGGAGATCATGGCCAGGCCCAGCGCGGTCATCACGCCGGAGATGAAGTTGATGATCGTCGCCGAGATGGCGAAGTTCCCGAACGCGTTGACCCGCCGGGCCAACTGCCGCGGGTAGCCCAGTTCGCGCAGGGTCTGGTCGTCGTCGGGCATCTCCACCGAACTGCCGGGACGGCCTGTCGATGTGGCGGAAGTCGCCATCTGTCGTACCTCTCAGGGGAAGGGGGGTGCGAGGGACGTGCCACGCGAGGGCGTACGCGGCCGGGGGGTGGGGGCGGATCCGGGCGGATCCGAGCGCGTCAGAGTTCGGACAAACAACGCTCCCGGGCCATGACCAGTGCCTGCTCCGGGTTCCCGTGCAGCGACCACGGCATCGTCAGCGCATAGGGGCCGATGGCGTCGAAGACCTGGGCCGCCGGCCGCCACTGCGACCCAGCCCACAGCGCGTGCGCCAGGTGGTGCAGATCCGGCAGCAGCGCGCCGCTTCCGCCGGTCGGCAGGAACCAGTGCGTGTAGCAGCGTTCCGTCTCCTGCTCGGCGTAGGCCGTCGACCAGTTCCGGTACGTCAGCAGGACCTTGTTGAGGTCGTTGCGCTCCACCTGCTGCCGGAACGCCTCGATGAAGGCCACCAGCTGCAGGACCAGCAGAGCCGACCCGCTCGGCGCCTGGCTGGCGATCCAGTGCGCCACCGCGGACACCGAGGACACCGACCCGCCGCTCTTGGGCCCGACCGCGGCCAGCAGACGGTGGTGCGCCTCCCGGTTCCACGGATCGCGCCGCCACAGCTGGCCCATGGTCTGCCAGGGGCCGTCGATCAACAGCTCCGGCGGGCCCGGCACGTTGTCCGGCGCGGCCGGGGCCAGGTGGAGCAGCGCGATCCAGGGCAGCGGATCGTCCGGGAAGCGCTCGGCGGCCTCCAGGCACTGGTTCCGGGTCAGGTCGATGAGCCCGTAGGCCCGGGGGTGCTGGGCGCGATGCGCTTTCAGGGCCCTGATCACGTTGGTGCGCAGCCGCAGCAGCGCCGCCTCCGGACTGTCGGGCTCCTCGGTCAGCCAGGCGGTGTCCACGCCGTTGGACGCCGCGATCTGCGCCAGCACCAGGTAGCGGTAGTCGCGCACGTCCTCGCCGGCCTGCCGGTCGGCCAGCAGCTCGCCGGCCAGCGTGTACCGCCCGACCCGGAACTCCTGGGTGGTGGTCGCCAGCCGTTGGTCCCGGCCGGCCGGATCCCAGACCAATTTGAGGTTTCCCTCGCCCGGTCCTCTACGTTTCGCCACGGCGGGCCTCTCCTGACGAGGAGGCCCTGAGAGAGGTCACGGCGACCATCCCTGTGCTGGAGAGGACGAATGACGCCCGCAGTGTGTGCACACCGGACTGCCACCGCCTCCGTGTCGTTTGTTGTCAGGGCCCGAACTGAACGCGAATACCCAAGCCGAAAACGCCCGGTCCGGGAAGCGCACAGACTGTGCGCAGACCATGCACGAACCATGCGACAAGGGCCCTGACCTATCAGTATGCTGACGGATATCGCTGACTGTCCGCATACTGTCGGTCGCAGTCCGCTGGAATTCGGAAAGGGGGTAATCATGGCCAAGTCGAGGCACTCCAGACTCCGCCGCGCGGGGCTGGCCAGGGCGCGCGAGGCCGCCGGCCTCACCCAGGAGGCGTTCGCCACCCGCGCCGGCGTCGAGGTGTCCACCGTTGTGCGCTGGGAGAGCGGATGCACCACCCCGCTGCCCGGGAGGCGGCCCCAGATAGCCCGGGCGCTGGGCGTCGGACTCCAGGACCTCGAACGGCTGCTGACCCCCGAGGTCCCGCAGCAGCCCTACGCCACCGGCTGGGAAGGCGCCGACGACGGACGGCTGGCCGCGATCGCGGGAGTGCGCGAGGAGGTCGCGAAGCTGACGGCCGAGTACGACGCCCGACCCGCGACGGGACTGGTGATACAGGCCGCGGGACTGCTGGGACGCGTCGAGGCCCTGCGGGCCGGCGCGAACGGAACCTCCGGCGATGCTCGGACTCTCGACCCGCCGCGGCTGTCGCAGCTTTCTGTGACCGGGGCCGCCGGCGCACCGCTGCCGACCGCGAGCGACACGGCACCCGGCCTCGCACCTGCCGCCGGCACCGCACTCGGCCCGGCACTCGGCCCGGCGCTCGGCCCGGCGCTCGGCCCGGCGCTCGGCCTGGCACCCGGCTCGGCACCCGGCTTTGCCCTTAGTCCCGCCCCCGGCACCCCCATGCGCTGGCGCCGCGACCTCGACGTCGCCGAAGCCGAAGCCGCCCTCCTCGTCGGCCGCCTCCTGTGGGACGCCGCCGGCCGCCGCGACTCCGCCGCGGCCCAGGAGTTCTTCGATCGCGCCGCCCGCCGCGCCGGACAGGCCGGCGACTCGGTCCTGCACGTCACCGCGACCCTGCGTTCGGGCTTCGTCGGCCTCTACGGCGGCGACCCCCGCAGCGGAGTCCGCAAGTGCGTGCAGGCCGCCGTCATCGCGGCTCCTGTCAGCGAAGCGCTGTTCGCCCTGGCCCGCCTGCACGCCGCCGAGGGCCATGCCCTGCTCGGCCACGCCGCCGAATGCGACCGTGCCCTCACCACGGCCCGCGGCGCCATGGCCGCCATCAGCCCCGACGACCCCGCGCCCGGAGTCTGCCCGCCCCGCGCCTACCAGCGCCTGTCCGGCTCCGCCCACCTCGCCCTCGGCCGGCACGGCGAGGCGCGCGTCGCCCTCACCGAGGCCGCCATCCGCTACGAGCCCGGCAAGGTGCTCGCCGTGGTCCTCGGCCACCTGGCGCTCGCCTGCCTCGGCGAGGGCGACACCGAGGCCGCGCTGCGCCATGTGCGCACCGCCATCGAGATGGCCGAGGCCACGTGGTCGGTGGGGGCGCTGGCGGTGGCCTGCCGCGCGGGTCGGGAGATCGTGCGGGCACCGGGAGCGCGGCGATCCGAGGCGATGGAGGTCGTGGACCAGTTGCTGGCGGTGCTCGCCGCCTGATCTCCGGAATCAGCCTCCTGAGCCGAGCCGCAGCACCAGGGCGCCGGCGATGATCATCGCGAACGCGGCCATCTTCGGCGTGGTGATCTTCTCCTTGTAGATCACCGACCCGAGCACCACGGTGCCGATCGATCCGATGCCGGTCCAGATGGTGTAGCCGACGCCGACGTCCAGCGTCCGCAGCGCCAGGCTCAGCGTGAAGATGCCGCCGGCGGCGGCCAGCAGGGTGAACACCGACGGCCACAGCCGGGTGAAGCCCCGGGTGGCGTTGGTGCCCAGCGCGAACGCGACCTCGAAGACCGAGGCGATGAGCAGGTAGATCCAGGCCATGGTGGTTCCCTCCCGAAGGGTGAGTGAGTCAGGCGGCGAGCTTGTCGGCGACCTTCAGCCCCAGTACCCCGCCGATGATCAGGACGAAGGCCAGCACCTTCGCCGGCGTCACCGCCTCGTGGAACAGCGCGGTCCCGAAGACGACCGTCCCCACCGAACCGATCCCGGTCCAGACCGTGTAGCCGACGCCGACGTCCAGCGTCTTCAGGGCCAGGCTCAGGAAGAAGATCCCGCCGCCGGCCGCGGCGATCGTCAGCAGCGACGGGACGAGCACGGTGAAACCGTGGGTGGCGTCGGTCGCCAGCGCGAACACGACCTCGAAGACGGACGCTATGAGCAGGTAGGCCCAGGGCATGGGAACACATCTCCTCGACTGCTAGTTGCATGTACGTGCAAGTTCTTGGGGATGCAAAAAGCATGCACGTACAACTAAACTGCTGTCAAGCATCAGCCCGAGGAGTGATTCGATGCCGTCGTCGGCGAAGACCACGAAAACCACGAAGGCCACGAAGGCCACAGACTCCCACACCTGGAACCGTCTGCTGATCCTGCACACGCACGTCGAGGGCCGTCTGGCGGCCGTCCTGCAACGCCGCCACGGCCTCGGCCTGTCCGAATACCGCGCCCTGGGCTTCCTCACCGAGGCGGAGAAGAACGAACTGCGCATGACCGAACTCGCCGACCGCCTCGGCCTCAACCAGAGCTCGGTCACCCGCCTGGTGAACCGCCTCAACGCCGCCGAGTTCACCTACCGCGATCTGTGCCCCGACGACAAGCGCGGCGCCTACACCGTCCTGACCGCCGCCGGCCGCGACCGCTACCGCGAAGCCCGCATCACCTACGAGACCACTCTCAGCGCCGCCCTCGACGAACTCGCCGAGGCCGATCCGGGCCACGCCGCGATCGTCGAGGCCGCGCGCGCCGTCGTGTAGTCCGGCGTACGTTCCCGGGCGTAGCCCCGAACTCCCACCTCCGGCCGATGCCGAAGCAGCCCACAGCGAGCGAGGATCACTTCCATGGCGACGGATGACCTCGACGTTGCGGACCCCACTCCGGAAGCGGAGCAGTACGACACCGTCGACCTGCCCCGCCGCCCCTGGTACCGCCGCGTCCTGCGGCGCGCGGCCAAGACGGCGGCGGTCGTCTTCGTCACGCTGACGATGCTCTCGGTGCCCTACAACGCCTACACCGCGGGCACCGTCGCGCCGCCGCCGGGCCTGACCTACATCACCGCCGCCGGCATCCACACCCGGTACGAGACCTGGGGGACCGGCGGCTCGCCGATCGTCCTGGTCCACGGCGCGTTCGAGGACTCCGACACCTGGCAGGATCTGGCCGCCGTGCTGGCGCGGGACCACCGTGTCTACGCTCTGGACCTCACCGGCTCCGGCTACAGCCAGCGCGTCTCCCCTTATACGCCGCAGCACATGGCCGCCCAACTCAACGGCCTGGTCGCCGCCCTGCACATTGACCGTCCGGTGCTCGTGGCACACTCCAGCGGCGCGGCCGTGGCTGCCGAAGCGGTACTGGAGTCGCCCCATACCTACAGCGGCCTGATGTTCCTCGACGGCGACGGCCTGCCGATCCCGAGCCCTCCCACATGGATCCTGGGACCGCTGCGCACCTCGGCCCTGCGCTTGGTGCTGCGCTCGGACTGGGCCATCCGCACCATCTACGCCTCGGAATGCGGACCGGCGTGCCCACGCCTCGATGCCGCGGGCGTGGAGCGGTTCCGGCGCCCCTATCAGGTGGCCGACGCCGAACAAGGGCTGTGGGACACCATCGACAACGTCGGCGGGCCTGGCCTCCCCGCTTCCCGCCTCGCCCAGCTGAAGCAACTGTGCCTGCCCAAGGCGGTCACCTTCGGCGCGCAGGACTCGATGTTCGCGGCCAACGCGCCGGAGAGCGTCGCCGCGAACATCGGGGCACCGGCACCCACGGTCATCCAGGGCGCCCACCACCTGTCGCTGGTCTCCCATCCAGCACAGGTGGCGGCGTCCGTGGAAGCGCTGGTAACCCGCGCCGAAACCGGCTGTTGAGCGGCGGCGTCCGGCAACTTCAAGCCGGTGCCGACGTCAGCTCACGGTGACCACGTCCAGATCCGGCGCGTACGCGGTGTCGTTGTGGAACTTGATCGTGTTGCTCCCCGCGGTGAGCTGCACGGTCATACTCGCCGTGGCCGGCGTCGCGAAACTGGTCCCGGTCAGCTGCTCCACGATGTCCGGGCCGCCGTTGACGCTGATCGAGAAGCTCCGGGTGCCGCTGACCAGGTAGGCGAAGGTGAGCGTGTGGCTGCCGGCGGTCGGCTCGGTGATGCCGTTGATCGTCACGTAGTTCGCCGCGCCGTTGCCGATGTACCCGACCTTGTGGCCGCCGGAGCACGCGGCGCACGCGGACACCCGTGCGGCCCCGGCGATCGTGTTGCCGGCCGCCTCGGCCTCGATCGTGACGCTCCCGCCGCTCCCCGCGGGCACCGCCTTGATCAGCTTCACCGCGCCGGGGCCGAGCGTCACGCTGTACGTGCCGCTGATGGTCCCCAGCGAAGCGCCGCTCCACAGATCGGTCGCGCTCGCGCCGCCGGAGATCCCGGCGGCCGACAGCGGGACGCTCACCGTGGTCGAGCCGGTGCCGCCGTCGTTGAACAGGCCGATGATGACGCTGCCGTCCTTCTCCTTCTTGCTGTAGACCTGCTGGTTTCCGTTGTTCACGATGCGCGGGGCATCGATCGCGTCCTGGTCGACAGCCAGGACGCGACCGTTCTTCAGGTAGCCGAGCTCGGTCTGGTTCAGGGCCGTCAGATCGGTGCCCAGGATCAGCGGGCTCGCGCCCAGCGCCCACAGGCTCATCTGCGACTGCTGCTCGGCGTCGGTCAGGCCGGTGGCCGAGCCGTTGCCGACCTCCAGTGAGTCGTAGTCGTTGAACGCCCCGGGCCCGCCGTCCGGCTGCCACGAGGCGACCTGCCCGAACCGGCTCTGGACGTGGGACCAGTCGGTGAGCGTCCCGGCCGTGCTGCAACTGCTGTAGCACTCGATGTCGCCGCTGGTGCGCCAGCCGTTGGCGTACTGCTTCCAGGTCGCGGCGCTGCCGATCGCCAGGTTGTTGGACAGCTCCAGGTGGATCGGACGCCCGGTCTGCACCAGCGCCTTCGACCACGCCTGGATGTCCGGGACGTCGGAGGTGCCGACGCCGTCGATCTTCACGTAGTCCACGCCCCAGGACGCGAACTCGTCGGCCCAGGAGTCGATGAACGCCTGCGCGCCGGGCTTGGTGTAGTCGATGCCGACCATGCCCTTGCAGTTGTAGTTCTTCTCGGCCGTCGTAGTCGCGATGTCCTTGACGTGGTACGACGTGCCGAGGATCGCGCTGTTCTGGGCGACGGCCTGCTGGGAGACGCCGGGCGTGACGTAGAGGCCGAACTGGAGGCCGTCGGCGTGCACGTGGTCGGCGACAGCCTGGATCCCGTTGGTGCCGCCGGAGGCCGGGAACTTCGTGGCGTCGGTGACCCAGCGGCCGTTCGCGTCCACATTCGGGCCCTGACTCCCCGGGCACTGGTACCAGAAGTCGTCGACGTTGACATACTGGAAGCCGGCCGCGGCCAGCCCGGACGCCTTCATCGCGTCGGCCTGCGCGTCGATCTTCGCGGCGGTCGGGTCCTTGCGGACGAAGCTCCAGCTGGACCACCCGAGCGCCGGGGTGAGCCCGACGCCGTTGGCCTCCGCGTGCGCCGGGGCGGCGGCCCCGACCGGCGGCAGGAGCGCGGCCACGACCGCCAGTCCGACGGCCGCGGTCCACGTCCTGATCCCTGTGATTGCTCGCGAACGTCGCCTCATCGTGGGCTCCCGCTAGTAAAGTAGATTTACTCGGTTCCGCAGCGCAAGGTACTGCGCCGGGCGGCGCGCGGCAAGGGTCGGATGAATGATCTCAAGGTTCGATGATGAATCCCCATGAAACCGTGTTTAACTCCCGCATTCTGCGGACACCGTTGCCGAAACCTCGGATGTTTGCTTGACTCCGCCGCATGACAAAGCGTTCTGTGCCGCTCGGCATCAGATCTCTGATGATCGGAGCGGCGACGGTTTCCCTTCTGGGCGCGGCGGGATCCATGACGGTCGGCCGCGCCGCCACGCCGGCGGTCGCCGGACAGGTCTACGTCTCGCCCCACGGCAGCGACAGCAACCCGGGCACCGCCTCCGCCCCGGTCCAGACGATCGGCAAGGCGCAAACCCTGGTCCGCGCACTGGACCAGAACATGGGCGCCGACGTGACAGTCGTCCTGGAAGACGGCTTCTACCGCATGAACAGCCCCCTGACACTCACCGCCGCCGACTCCGGCACCAACGGCCACAACGTGGTCTGGACCGCGGACAGCGGCGCCCATCCGGTCCTGGCCGGCTCGGCCCAGATCACCGGCTGGAAGCCGATGAGCGCCGGCAGCCCGATCTGGGTCGCGCAGGCGCCCGCCGGCTTGCAGACGCGGCAGCTCTACGTCAACGGCTCCCGCGCGGCCCGTGCCAACGGCACCCTGCCCGCCGCACTGACCGGCCAGGACTCCACCGGCTACAGCGGCGGCGGCTCGAAGATGGCGGCCTGGCGCAACCCCAGCGGCGCAAAACCGCAGCTGGAGTTCGTCTACCGCGGCGGTCTCGGCGCCTGGACCGAGCCGCGCTGCCCGGTGGCCTCGTTCAGCGGCGCGGCCGTGGTCATGGCGCAGCCGTGCTGGACCAACTCCACGGCCCGCGCCGGGTCGTTCCCCGACGGCCGCGCGTACAACCTGGTCGGCCGCAGCTCCATCACCGAGCAGCCGACGAGCGTGGAGAACGCCTTCCAGTTCCTCAGCGCCGGCACCCCCGGCCAGTGGTTCCTCGACCAGGGTGACAGCAAGCTGTACTACGTCCCGCGCCCCGGCGAGACGATGAGCACCGCCGACGTCGAGGCGCCGGTGCTGCAACAGCTGGTCACCGGCGGCGGCACCGCTTCGGCGCCGCTGCACAACGTGGTGTTCTCCGGCATCCAGTTCTCCTACGCCACCTGGCTCGGTCCGCAGTTCCACACCCAGGGCACCAGCGACGGCTTCTCCGAGATCCAGGCGAATTACCAGGTGACCGGTGCGAAGGGCGCGGCCTCGCAGGGGCTGTGCCACGTTCCGCCGTCGAGCTACACACTCGGATCGTGCCCCTACGCGGCGTGGACGCAGATCCCCGGCAACGTCTCGCTGACCTACGACCAGCACATCCAGTTCACCGGCGACGCGTTCGTCCACCTCGGCGCGGCCGGCCTGGCCCTCGGCGACGGCTCGCAGAACGACGTGGTCAAGGACGACGTGGTCACCGACGTGTCCGGGAACGGGATCCAGCTCGGCAACGTGGACCTGCCGACGGCCACCGGCGCGTCGCAGACCTCTGGCAACTCGGTGACCGACAACCACGTCTTCGACGTCCCGGTCGAGTTCCACGGCGGCATCGGCATCGACTCCGGCTACGCCGCGCACGACACCGTCAGCCACAACCAGATCGACCACACGCCCTACACCGCGATCTCGCAGGGCTGGGGCGGCTGGCCGGACAAGGAGAAGGAGGCGCCGCAGGCGAACTTCTCGCGCGACAACGCCATCTCCAACAACCTGATCTTCGACCACATGAGCCTGCTCAACGACGGCGGCGCCATCTACACGCAGGGCATCACCGGCACCTCCCTGGCCGACGGCGAGCACGTGTCGGGCAACGACATCCACGACCAGACGGGCAGCGGGCACGTCATCTACACGGACAACGGCTGCACCTTCGAGACCATCACCGGCAACGCGGTCTCCAACAACCCGAACGCCCAAGCCTGGGCCTCGCGGCACTCCGACTACGCACCCGGCGCGACCACGACCTACGACCCGACCGATGTCGAGGGCAACTACTTCCAGAACCCCTCGGGCTACACCACCGGCGGCGGAGTCACGGTCGCGAACAACACCACGATCACCGGTCCCTCGCAGGTCCCCGCCTCGATCGCGGCCAATGCGGGTATCGAGGCGGCCTACAAGGGCATCCTCAGCTGGACCCAGGCCCCGCTGCCGCCGGTTTCGGGTGGGTGAGGGCCATGCGACTCCCGTCTCGCCTCCGCCGCCGCCGAGGCCTTTGCGCCATCGGTCTGGCCTGCGCTCTGATCGCCCTGCCCGCCGCCAACCAAGCCGCTGCTGCCAACCAAGCGTCCGCCGGCACCCACACCCCGGTCACCGTCACCGTCGACCACAGCGCCGCGGGCGTCGTCGGCACCGGCTTCGCAGGCTTCAGCTATGAGAAGGACCGCGTCGGCGCCGGCATGTTCGACCCCGGCGACACGGCCCTGGTCAACCTGTTCCGTCTGCTCGGTCCCGGCTGTCTCCGCATCGGCGGGAACCTGGTCGACATCGTGAACTGGAACCCGGCCGGTGCCGGCGGCTCGGCGTCGGAGATCGCGCCGGCCGACGTCACGAAGCTGGCCGCGTTCGCCAAGGCGACCGGCTGGCACGTCATCTACGGCATCAACCTCAAGACCAACACCCCCGCCAACGCCGCGTCCGAGGCGGCCTTCGCCGCGCACGCGCTGGGCTCCAACCTGGTCGCCTTCGAGATCGGCAACGAGCCCAACGTCTACGGCACCGAGGCCGCCTACGAGGCCTCCTTCAACACCTACACCGCCGCCATCCGCGCCAAGGTGCCGCAAGCGGTGTTCGACGGCCCGGGCACGTATCGCCATGGCAGCTGGGACGCCCAGTTCGCCGCCGACGAGAAGGACAACCACCTGGCCATGCTGTCGATGCACATGTACATCGGCAGCAACACCACGGCCTCGATCGCCGGCATGCTCTCGTCCAACCCGAGCAGCTTCACCACCGATGCCACAGCGATTGCCGGCGCCAAGACCGCGGACCACATCCCGCAGTGGCGCATGACCGAGGCCAACTCCTACTTCCACGGCGGCGCCGCGGGCATCAGCAACGTGCAGGCCGCCTCGCTGTGGTCGCTGGACTTCATGGAAGGGCTCGCGGCGGACGGTGCCGCCGGTGTCAACTTCCACGGCGGGACCTCGTCCCAGTTCACCCTCAACTACTCGCCGATCGCGTTCAACGGCCTGACCCCGACTGGTGTGCAAGGCGTCTACTACGGCGAACTCCTATGGAAACTCGCCGGCGCCGGCACGCTCCACACGGCCACCGTCACCGGCAGCACCTCGGTCTCGGCGTGGGCGATCGGCGACAACGTCATCCTCGACAACAAGGGCACGACCGCGGTCACCGCGACCGTCACCCTCCCCGCCCCCGCGTCCTCCGGCTCCGGCTACCTCCTCACCGCGCCGTCCCTCACCTCGACGGCGATCACCATCGCCGGCTCCGCGGTGAGCGGCGACGGCACCTTCACCCCGAGTCCCAAGCACATCGCCGTCTCCGGCACCCGGATGACCGTCACCGTCCCGGCCGGCAGCGCGGCACTCGTGGTCACCCACTAAGGAGGACAGCTACCGAGAACAGCTGTGGGGCGCGCGTCCACCAGACGCGCGCCCCACGCATCCACCCGGCCGCCCGCCCGCAACCGGTAGGCAGGGTCCACTGGTGGGTGGCCCCGTCCGTGCCGTGCCAGATCTGCAAACGGGGCCCCGT
>NZ_JBGCCT010000053.1 GCF_041260665.1 Catenulispora sp. GP43
GTCGAGGTCGGTATTCACACACAGACAACGACACCCTTCGCCATGCCGTCACGCAGGCCCACGACCAGCCCAGCCTTCGGACTCAATCATCTAGTCCAACCCCAAGCCACGCACCACGTCCCTGGCGAACCGGTTGCCACTGGACACCTCCAGGGCCGTCAGGCTCAGCATGGCCAGCGAGCGGACGATGCCGAGCGGGCGCATCGCCACGACCTCGTACCGACGCAGCACGATCTCGGTCTCGAAGTCGCGGTGGGCGCCGCCGATCATGAGCTCGCGCAGGCGCCCCAGGGTGATCTGCATCAGCTGGTGCGCGTCGGTGTCTTCGCGCCAGACGGCCGTTTCGCGCCGCAGCCGTGCCAGCATGATCGGAAAGTCGACGTGCTCGGTCATCTCGGCCAGGCCCGAGCCCTCCGCCAGGGCGACGAGGGCTCCGACGCGTTGCTGCGCCTCTTCGCGGATGTCGGCGGGGACGTACCAGGCCGGTGTCGTCATCGCATTCGCGGACATCGACTCGTAGCGGCCGAACAAGACGGCGTCCCTTCTGGCCGGTTGGTTCCTGGTTCCCTGCACGCCGCGCAGGAACATGCAGGCGTCGGCCTCCAGGGCGATCTGGTCGATCTGGTCGATCTCGGGCCCGGCGTGGCCGGCGAACGTCCGGTGCTGGTGCCGTCGCTGGATCCGGCGGAACAACACGGAGATGATGAAGCCGCTGATGGTGAAGCCGGTCATGCCGGAGAGCTGGTTGACCCAGTAGGGATGCCGGAAGAGAAGGTCGGGGCGCATCATCTCCAGCGTGGATCCGATGGCGAACGACACCACGGAGAACGCAGCCAGGAGCACGATGATCGTGCGCGGCAGGTCGTCCTCGGACATGGCCCGAGTTTATTCGCACTCTGAGATGCCGCGGCAGCCGGTGAACCCCACCGCCCGATGACTTTCCGCGCACTCCCGAATCCGCCCAGCGACCCCCCGCGTTGTGAACCGGATGGCGCGCCCGCCAGGCGCGCGCCATCCGGCCGCTCTCCAATTGCCCGCGCAGGGCCCTTGCTATCCCCGTCGTCGCCGAATCTCTACCTTCGAGCGTGTCACCAGGACCGCTCCGATCCCGGCGAGCATCGGAACGATCACGATCGTGCCGAGCAGGAACCACCACGGGATCGCCAGGTAGCTCCGGGCGTGGACGCCGACCCCGGCCCGCCCCTGCAACGCCGACCGTACGAAGCTGTGCGACCGGGCCTCGACCACCGCCACCGCCGGCACCAGACCGGTCGCCGAGCCCAGCACGGCGCCCATCGCGGCGGTGATCGTGGCCTGCGATCCGGCCAGGGTGCGGCGCACGCGCGGGCGCGCGCCGACCGCCGCCAGGGTCTCCAGGTCGGCCTGGCCGTCGGTGATGGCAAGGCCCGTGGAGATGGCCGCGGCGCCGAGGGTCACGAACGCCGCGACGGCGGCCAGGGCCAGCATCGTGGTGTCGCCGCCGCCCTGGTAGCCGCGCTCGACCTTGAGCAGCGCGGTGGTGCCCAGGGCCTCGGCGGCGGCGTTGGCGCGCTCCTCCTCGGCCTTGGTCGGCATGCGCGTGGTGTCGAACAGGATCATCGAGGGCTGGTACCTCACGCCGTAGCGGGCCGCCGCCGAGGCCGGGATCAGGGCCCTGACGCCGTTGACGGCGCTGCCGTCCTTCGTCGTGGCCACGGCCGCCGGCAGGGTCAGCGGGGCCGGCGCCGGTCCGCCGCAGAACGGCGCGAACTGCTGGCGGACGATGTCCGGCAGCTGCGCGTCGGACGGCGGGCAGCTGCGTTGCAGGGCGATGGTCGCGCTCGCCGGACCGGAGAGATCGTAGGGGCTGAACACGACCATGCCGCCGGCCGCCAGCACCTTCTCGGCCTGCGGATCGACGGTCCCGGTGAGCGCGCGCAGGGTGGCGGCGTCCCCGGGCACGACCTGGCCGCCGCTGAACGCCGCGACACAGCGCGGGTCGGACTGGATCAGCGACTCGCTGTCGCCGCCGGAGGGGAACGTGACGAGGCCCTGGCCGCCGTTGAAGAACGGGCAGTCGTCGGCCACGGTGCGTTTGACGACGATGTCCACCGGCACGAAGCCGGTGAAGTCCTGGGTCGGGATCACCGCGGCGGACCGGACCGGCAGCGTGGCGCTGATCGCGGCGATGGCCTTGCCGGCGTCCGCGGGCTTGTCGCTCGGGCCGCCCGCGGGGACGCCGCCGTACCCGATGCCGAACGGGTACGGCCGGCCGTTCTGCTGCGCGGCGGCGGCCCCGAACATCAGGGCCACCTGCCCGGGTCGCAGGGTGCTGTGATACTGCGCGCGGCCCCGGGCGTCGTCGGTGGTCAGCAGTGTCGCCACCGCGGTCGAGCCGGCCACGGCGGCCAGGATCGCCGCGACCGCCGGCGCCGTGCGGCCCCGGTTGCGGGCGCTGTCGCGCAGCGCCATCCGGCCGGTCAGCGGCAGCAGCCGGCCCGCCTTGCCGGTCAGCGCCACCAGCAGCGGGG
Source organism: Catenulispora sp. GP43 (assembly GCF_041260665.1). NCBI lineage: Bacteria > Bacillati > Actinomycetota > Actinomycetes > Catenulisporales > Catenulisporaceae > Catenulispora > Catenulispora sp. GP43. The sequence continues at coordinate 2,511 of NZ_JBGCCT010000053.1, forward strand.
TGCAGGCCACCACGCCGAGCTCGCAGACCGCGATCCCGGCGACCAACGGCACGGTGTGGATCCCGGGCTTGTAGACGGCGTAGGCGGTCGCGGCCATGCCGGCGGCCAGCACCACGACACCGAGCAGCGCCAGCTTCCACGGCACGCCGCGCGCCCCGCGCCGTCCGCCGGTGAGCGCCTGGAGCACATGCTGCCGCCCGGTGATGACCGCGGGGATCAGCGCCGCGATCAGCCCGGTCACCACGCCGATCAGCGCCGCCCCGGCCAGGTCGCCCGGCGCGATCCGGAACGCCCCGGGCTCGCGGTGCGTGAGGGTCACCGCCTCCGGCAGCGCCAGCCGGCCCAGCCCGATCCCGGCCACCGCGCCGACCACGCCGCCGACGGCGCCCAGCACCAGCCCGTCGGCCAGCACCACGGCCCGCACCATGCGCTGGTCGGCGCCGGCCGCGCCCATCAGCCCGAAGTCGCGCCGCCGCTTGCGCGCCCCGACCGCGAACGCGGGCCCGGCCAGCAGCACCACCTCCAGCAGCGCCATGACGATGCCGAGGGCGCCCACCGCGACCAGTGCCTGGGTCAGCCTGCTGCTGCCGACCGAGGCCGCCTGGTAGTGCTGCATCAGCGGCACCGCGGAGTCCGGCGGGGGGTTCTCGGCGACTTGCAGGGACTCCGCGGAGTAGCCGTTCTGGTTCAGCTTCAGCACCTGCGCCCAGCTCAGGCCACCGGGGACCTGCGCGAGCCACTGCGCCGGGCCCGGGTTGTTCTGGGCGCTCTGGCTGTCCTGGGCATCTTGGGAATCCTGGGCATCTTGGGAGTCTTGGGCATCTTGGGAGTCTTGGGCGTTCTGGGCTGCGGGCAGCGTGCCGGGGTAGGCGACGAGCCGGTCGGCGTCCAGATGCGAGGGGTCGTCGTACTCGCCGACGATGGTCAGCTGGTGCTCGGGCAGCCGGCCGTCCGCCCCGGGCTGCTCGCCGGCGCTGAGGAACTCCGCGCTCACCTGGTCGCCGATACGCTTGTCCAGGGCGGAGAGCAGCGAGGTGGACAGCGTCACCTCGCCCTTGGCGTGCGGCGCGCGGCCCGCCTTCTTCACGTACAGGCCGTCGAGCAGCGGATCGGCCAGATCCCGCTCGGCGCCCTGCACCGAATACGCACCCTGCGGCGAGCTGACCCGCAGCTCCTGCGGAGCCGGCATCGGCACCAGCCGCGAGCCCGGCGGCAGCGCCCCGGCGTCCAGCGGCGAGGCGATCTGCGTGCCCTGCAACGCCCCGGCCAGCATGCCGGCGGCCTGCGGCGTCGAGGGCACGGTCCCGTCCGGCAGCTGCTCGATCGGCGCCGGCGCCACGAAGGACACCAGCGCGTCGGCGTGCCCGATGTCCCGCCGCACCTGCTCCACGGTGGTGAGTTTGGTGGTGTGATACAGCGTGTCGGCCGCACTCGCCCCGGCCACCGGCAGCGCGAGCATCGCCGCGACCAGCGCCGAGCGGCCCTTGTGGCGCAGGGCTTCGCGGCGCGCGATGCGGACGGCGACCTTCCAGACCATGGGGTCCAGGAATACCGCGCATGTTCGAGCCCTGCATCGTGCGGAATGCGTAGATCCTTTGAGTCCTGCGGGGTGCGGCGTCTAGCCGTCCCGGCCGTCGTCACGAGACGGCGGCCGGGACACGGCGTGCCCGGCCTCAGCCGGCGGCGTGGTCGAAGCGCAGCGAGGTGTAGCCGGATCCGTCGGAGTAGACCTGCGCGATGGAGGCCGCGCCGGCGGTGTTGACGCTCCTGGCCTGGAGGCGGATGGTGGTCGGCTTGTCGACCGTGATCAGCTCGTCGATCGGCGCGGTCCCGTTGCCGCCGGCCTGCGCGGTGCCCGGGTTGAGGTCGATGATCTGGTAGACGAGGCGCTCGCTCTGCGGGACCTCGGCACCTGCCGTGACGTCCCACAGCCGCGCGCTGATGTACGCGTTGACCGCGGGCGTGCCCCCGAGCCGGCCGCGGACGTTCGCGTCGAGGTCGTAGGTGCCCGCCCTGGGCAGGTCGACCTCCAACGGGGTGTCGGTCCAGACGCCGTTGGGCAGGTTGACCTGAGTGTTCAGGTGGGCGATGCCGTGCGTCGGCGGCTTGGGGTGCGGCCGGGCCGCGGCTTGGGTGACCCCGGCCGACGCGCAGAGGGCGATCGCGGCGGCACCGGCCGCGGCGAGGGGGCGGTAGGTGCGGGCAGAGATGGTCACTGACCTGGTTCCTTTCCAGGGGGAGGGGTGCGGGCGATAACTCGCCCGGGATGGGTGGTTCATCCCTTTTCGACTCGAAGGAGTGGAAGGTGTGAAGAGCCGAGGATCTTTCTTCGAGCCGAGATCTCAGTAGACTGACGGTCCAATTACCCGGCTGAACCGCACGCACTGGGGGGCCCATGGCCGTGCCGTCGAACGTCCCGTCCACCGTCGCCTCCCGGGGCCTGACCCTGGCCGGCGGCCGCTACCGGCTGGTGCGCCAGCTCGGCAACGGGGGGTTCGGCCGGGTGTGGCTGGCCCGGGACGAGACGCTGCGGGTGGACGTGGCGATCAAGGAGGTCCTGGTCGTCGCGGGGGCGACGCCGCGGGAGACCTCAGAGCGGATCGAGCGGGCGGCCTGGGAGGCCCGCAACGCCGCGCAGCTGCGCGACCATCCGAACATCGTCACCGTGTACGACGTCATCGTGGAGTCCGGCACCCCGTGGATGATCATGCAGTACATCGCGGGACGGTCGCTGGCCGAGGCGGTCGCCCAGGACGGGCCGCTGTCCGTCGCACGCGCCGAACAGGTCGCCGCCGCGCTGCTGTCCGCGCTCGGTGCCTGCCACACGGCCGGGATCATGCACCGGGACGTGAAGCCGGAGAACACTCTGCTGGCCGAGGACGGCACGGTCCTGCTCGCCGACTTCGGCATCGCCAAGCACACCGGCCAGTCGCCGATGACCGCCCAGGACCTGGTGATCGGCTCGCTGCCGTACATCGCGCCGGAACGGGCCCGCGGCAACCCGGCCGAGCCGGCCTCGGACCTGTTCTCCCTCGGGGTGACGCTGCACTTCGCCGTCGAGGGAACCTCGCCGTTCGACCGGGGCAGCGGTATGGCCAGTCTGGCCGCCGTGCTCATGGACGAGTTGCCCGAACCGGCGCGCGCCGGCAAGCTGGCCGGCTTGATCAAGGCCCTGACGGCGAAGGACCCGAGCGCGCGGCCCACGGCGGCGCAGGCGCTGGCGATGATCGGTTCGGGCTCCGTCCCCCAGCAGTCGGGCCCGAAGAAGCAGGGGTCGAAGAAGCCGGGGTCGAAGAAGCTGGCCGAGCCGAAGCCGAAGCCGAAGCCGACGAAGAAGGTGACGGCCGCGCAGCCGGCGGCGACCCAGCCGAGCCCCGCCGTCGTCACGCCGGGCCCCGGCTCCGGGCCGGTGACGACCACCGTCGGCCCCCGGTCGCTCCCGTGGACCGGGCACCTGGTTCCGGGGCTGTCGGCCCTGGCCGCCCTCATCGGGCTCGCGGTGGTCCTGTTCGGTACCGACGCCTTCGCGGTCGACTACTTCCGGCCCGGCCCAGACGGTTCGGACGGTTCGGTCGGTTCGGTCGGCGGCACGATGAACGCGACGATGGTCCGGTCCGCCACGGCCGGCCAGCCCGCGATCCTGTCGGCGATCATGCTCGCCATGATGTTCGCGACCCCTGTCGCCCTGGCGCTGCTGACCTTCGCCGGCATCCTCAGCTCGAAGTTCGAGGGGCGCATCCGCGTCACGCTGGGGCTGTCCGTCGTGGCGGTACTCGCCGTCGTCGGTACGGCCACGGAGTTCAAGAGCGACTCATTGAAGGATTGGAACGACCTGCTCAAGACGGCATCCGGGCCGGGCTATGCGACCGGTGTGCATCCGCTGGCCGGCTTCTGGATCTGGGTCGGCGCGATCGCCATCGCGGTGTTCGGAGCCTGGAAGGGGATGTCGTGGGTGCCGGCGCACAGCCGGCTGAGCCGCGCCGGCACCCCGTAAGGTCACTGCCACGGCACCTCGGGCGACTTGTAGTAGGCGATCCCCAGCTTGTCCCACAGCGGCCCCTGGTCTGCCAACCGCTGCGAGAACTTCGCCCAGTCGTGCGTGTCCGGCGCCGACCACCCGATCTCGGCGATCGCCGGCAGTCGGGGGAAGGCCAGCGTCTCGGCGTCGGCCAGGCTCTTCACCGTCTCGCTCCACAGCGGCGCCTCGACGCCGAGGATCGACGAGGGTGCGACGCCCGGCAGCACCGTCGCCGGATCCCAGTCGTAGGCCTTGGACACCGGGATGTACCCGGCCCAGTGCAGGCCGAGGCGGAAGCCGGCGACCGGCTGCTGGTCCAGGTAGGCGTGGCTGCCCGGCGCCATGATCAGTTTGCTGCCCTTGGCGGCCGCCTGCAGGACGTAGGGCTGCGGCTGCGCGGTGTTCCAGTACTCCAGCACCGTCTGCGGGAGCAGCGGCGCGGTGCCGGCCTCGGCCCAGGCGATCGGGGTGCGGCCGTGGCCCGCGACCAGGTTCTGCGTCTTCTGGACGAAGCCGTTGTACTGCGTCAGGTTCAGGGCCTGGGCCTCGTCGCCGCCCATGTGCAGGTAGGTGCCGCCGGGGGTCGCGTCGGCCGCCGCCTTGGTCGCTGAATCGACAAATCTGTATGTTGATTCACTGCTCGTGCACAGCGCGTCGTAGGCGGGGGACAGGCTGGTCACCGGGCCGTGGTGTCGCCCGTCGCAGGCCAGTGAGGGGTCGGCGTAGACCGCCGCGCCGACGTGTCCGGGCATGTCGATCTCCGGGATCACGGTCATGTAGCGCGAGGCCGCGTAGTCGACGATCTCCTTCAGGTCGGCCGGCGAGTACGAGCCGCCGGGGCCGCCGCCGACCTGCGTGGAGCCGCCGACCGTGGCCAGCTTCGGATAGCCCGGGACGGCGAAGCGCCAGCCCTGGTCGTCGGTCAGGTGCAGGTGGAACTCGTTGACCTTGTACAGCGCGGCGGCGTCGATGTACGCCTTCACGTCGGCCACGCTGTAGAAGTGCCGGGCCACGTCGAGCATGACGCCGCGATAGGCGAAGCGCGGGTGGTCGGTGACGGTGCCGTCCTGGAGCTTGGTGCCGACGAGCAGCTGCCGGACGGTCTGCACGCCGTGGAAGAGTCCGGCGTCGGTGGCGGCCGTGATCTTGACCGAGTCCGGTGCGATCACCAGGGTGTAGCCCTCGGTGCCCAGCGACGGGTCGCCGCCGGTGGGCTGCAGGACGAGCTGGATCGCGGCGGCGGCGCTCGGGGTGGTCTGCGTCGTCTGTGGCGCCAGGCCGGTCTGCTGCTGGAGATAGGAGGCCAGATCCGCGGCGACCGGCTCGGCGCCGGCCGAGGCGTGGATCGCGGTGGCACTCGTGAGAGTGAAGGTCCCGGCGGCCGCGGTGCGGGCCGCCGGTTCCGGGACGACCCGTTCCAGCGCCGCCGGATCGGCGGGGGACAAGGGCACTGATGGCGCGGCGGAGGTGGTGGTGTCCGCGCTGGTCAGCGATGCGGGGGTCTTGGTTCCGGTGCTTGCGCCGCCGCATGCGGACAGCGCGAGGAGGGCGGCGCCGGTGCTGATCGCCGCGATGGTCCGGGTCGTGTGGGGTCGGCCGGTCACTCCGCGAGGGTAGACCACCGGCGGCTCCCGAAGCGCCCCGTCGCCGCGAGCCAGCCGAGCGCCCCGCAGGCCGCCATCGCCGCGACCGTGAACATCCTCGCCGCCCCGGAGGCGACCAACAGCCCGCCGGCCGCGGTCCCGATCCCGATGCCGACGTAGATCGCCGAGGCGTTGAGCGCCATCAGCAGCGGCGCCTCGGCGGGCGCGGCGCTGAACAGCCGGTGCTGCTGGGGAGGGGTCTGACACCAGGTCGACGCGCCCCAGGTGACGGCCAGCAGCGCGACCAGCAGCGGCGCGTGCACACCTGTCGCGGCCAGCACGGCGAAGGCGGCCATGCTCGCGGCCATGAGCGTGTAGCCGGCGGCCAGCACCCGGGTCGGGCCGAGCCGGTCCGCGGCGATCCCCGCGGCCAGGTTCCCGGCCACCGCGCCGAGGCCGTACGCCGCCAGGATCCACGCGGTCGCGCCGTCGGCGATGCCGAGGGCGTGCAGGGCCGGGATGGCGTAGGCGTAGACCGTGTAGGCCGCGGCCATGCCCAGCGCGGTCAGCGGCAGCACGGCGGCCACGCCCGGGCGGCGCAGAGCGGCCAGGCGCGCGGACAGCGGGACCGGCGCCGAGCCCGGCAGCGTCGGCATCAGGGCGGCCGCGGCAAACGCGGTGAGCAGGCACAGGGCCGCGACCAGGCCGAGCGCGGCGCGCCAGCCCATGACGGAGCCGACCGCGTCGCCGAGCGGCACGCCGAGCGCCGTGGCCGCGGTCAGCCCGGCGACGACGACCGACAGCGCGCGCCCCCGCAGCTCCGGGCGCACCAGCGCGGCCGAGACCGCGCCGGCGGTCGGCGTGTAGCCCGCGGCACCCGCCGCCGCGAGGACGCGGGTGGCCAGCAGGAAGGGCAGGTTCGGCGCGAGCGCCGAGGCCGCGTTGGCGGCGGCCAGCACGACCAGCGCCGCGACCAGCAGCAGGCGGCGCGGGAAGCGTGCGGTGAGCGTCGCCACCACCGGCGAGGCGATGGCGTAGGCGGCGGCGAAGACGGTGATGGCCTGGCCCGCGCTCGCGGTGGAGGTGTGCAGGGATCTGGCGACGTCGGGGAGGAAACCGGCGAGGACGAAGGCGTCGGTGCCGACCGCGAAGGTCCCCAGCGCGGGGATGAGGGTGCGGCCCAGGCCTGCGGAGGAGGGCTGGTCTCGGCTTCCGCTCTGGTGCTGCTGCGCGGAGCCTTCGCGCTGTATCGAGATACTCGACATCCCGAATTACCTTTCCAGAAAGCCGGGCGGGTGGCCCGGCGTACCGTTTTAGAGCGTGATGTCCTGGTAGAAGCGGCGCACCCGGGCCGGCGCGGTACCGGAAGCCAGCCCCATGACATCGGCGAGCGTCTGCGCGGCCAGCTCCCTGCGCCACGCCATCTCCGCGCGCCGCATGGCCGTGGCGATCCCGCACGGCTGGCCGAACTCGTCCGCCGCGGCCAGCGTGCCCGCCCCCTGCTGCCGGATCTCGGTGCAGCGGAACGCCTCGTCGCGTCCCTCCACGGCGGCCACGACGTCCATGAGCGTGATCTGCTCAGGCCGCCGCGCCAGGGCGTAGCCGCCCCGGGCGCCGGGGGAGGAGCTGAGGATGCCGGCGCGGACCAGCGGCTGCAGGCGCTTCTTCAGGTACTCCGGCGGCAGGTCGAAGATCTCCGCCAGCCGTCCTGTCGCCACCGGTGCGTGGTCCTCCAGCCAGGCCAGCGCCACCAGGCAGTGCAGGCCCCATTCGACGCCCTCGCCCATCTGCATAATCGGGATGTTACACATCTCGATTGCTCCGCGCACGCCGAGCGGGTCCCTGACAGCGGACTGTCACACCGCGGCGCTACATTCGGCGCCATGACCGACAACCCCGATCTCCCGATCCTGCGCGAGCATTTCCGGGACGTCACCCGCTGGGTGATCAGCGAGGCGGTGGGCGAGCAGCTGTCCGCCGAGCAGCGTGACGCGCTGGCCGAGGAAATCGCGGTGATCCTGGCCTCCGGCCTGGCCCCGGTGCTGCACCGCGAAGCCGAGCACCAGGCCGAGAAGAAGATCGCGGGCCTGCAGAAGGGCCCGGTGTCCTTCTCCTACGGCCACGAACTGCTCGTCGACGGCTTCAGCGTGCCGGACCTGGTGAAGCTGATCGACGCGGTCGGCGCGCTGGTCGACGGCGGCGTCGACCCGGCCGTCAGCGCGCTGCACGACACGCACCGGCGGATGCTCTACCACGCGCACGACGTCTGGCTCGCGAAGCACGAGCAGACGGCCGCCTTGCCTCCCGACCTGCATACCGGGTAGGTATAGCTGCCATGTCCGTCAAACACTCCCTGCTGGCCGGCCTCGCCGGCGGCGAGCGCTACGGCTACCAGTTGCGCGCCGAGTTCGAGGAACGCACCGGCGCGACCTGGCCGCTGAACATCGGGCAGGTGTACACGACCCTGAGCCGTCTGGAGCGCGACGGCCTCGTCGAGGCGGCCGGGGAGGATGTGCAGGGGCACGTCTTCTACCGGATCACCGACGCCGGGCGCGAGGAGCTGCTCGGGTGGTTCGCACGGCCGGTGACGCGGGCCGAGCGGCCCCGCGACGAGCTGGCGGTGAAGCTGGCGCTGGCGGTCACCGTCGAGGGCGTCGACGTGGCCGGGATCGTGCACGCGCAGCGCAAGCACGCGCTGGCGGCGTTGCAGGACTACACGCGGGTCAAGAGCCGGTTGGACGCCGGGGAACTGGCCGCGGGCCTGGTCGTGGAGTCGATGATCTTCCAGTGCGAGGCCGAGATCCGGTGGCTGGACCACGTCGAGGCCCGGGTGACGCGGCACGCGCGGACCCAGCCCTCGGCAACCCCGGCGGGCCGGACGGCGTCAGTACCTGTGGAACCATCCAAGGCCGATGCCGCCGCCAGGGAGGGCACAGCACGATGAGCGGGGACCAGAGCACCGAGACCGAGACATCGACCGATCCGGTGCTGCGGCTGCGCGCCGTCGCCCGCGTCCACGGCAAGGGCGCCGCCGAGGTGCACGCACTGCGCGGCGTGGACCTCGCCGTGGCGGCCGGCGAGCTGGTCGCGGTGATGGGCCCGTCGGGCTCGGGCAAGTCCACGCTGCTGTCGCTGGCCGGCGGCCTGGACATGCCGACCAGCGGCGAGGTGATCATCGAGGGCACCACGCTGGCCAGCCAGTCGAAGGCGCAGCTTGCCGCCATCCGGCGGCGCTCGGTCGGCTACGTCTTCCAGGACTACAACCTGATACCGGCGCTGACCGCCGCCGAGAATGTGGCCCTGCCGCGCGAGCTTGACGGCATGTCGGCGCGCAAGGCGCGGCAGGAGGCGCTGGTCGCGCTCGAAGAGGTGAATCTGCGGGCTGAGGCGGATCGGTTCCCCGATGAGATGTCCGGTGGTCAGCAGCAGCGGGTGGCGATCGCCAGGGCACTGATCGGGCAGCGGCGTCTGATTCTCACCGATGAGCCCACTGGTGCGTTGGACACCGAGACCGGTGAGGCGGTGCTGCGTCTGCTGCGCAAACGCTGCGACGAGGGCGCCGCGGGCGTGCTGGTCACCCACGAGGCCCGGCACGCCGCGTGGGCCGACCGCATCGTGTTCATCCGCGACGGCCTCATCGTCGACGAGTCCGCACCGTCGCAGCGCGCTGAGGACCTGCTGGTGGCCGGCGGGACCGACCTGTAGGAGGGCGGTCCCGCCGCGCCGCAGTGGGACTCAGCTGGCGGCGTCCTCGGCCGGGTCGCCGCCGCCGGACTCGAACATCGAGAAGTAGCCGCCCTGCGGGTCCTGGCACACCGCGAAGCGGCCCATCGGGATCGGCGTCGTGGGCACCACGACCGTGCCGCCGAGCTTGCCGACCTTGGCCACCGAGGCCTCGCAGTCGGCCACGCCGAAGTACACGGCCCAGTGCGGGGGCGTCTCCTTCGGGAAATGCTCGTCGTCCATCACCATCAGCCCGGCGACGGTCCGGCCGTTCACCTTCAGCTCGGTGTACTCCATTCCGTCCATCTTGGCGGTCGCGGCGTCCCAGCCGAAGGTCGCGGCGTAGAAGGCCTTGGCCGCCTCGGCGTCCCGGGTGTTCAGCTCGTCCCAGGTCAGCGAGCCGGGCTCGTTGACCAGTCCGGCGCCCTTCATCGACTTGGGCTGCCACAGGCCCAGGACCGCGCCGGTGGGGTCGGCGAACATCGCCATGCGGCCGACGTCGGTGACGTCCATCGGGGGCATGATGGTCTTCGCGCCGGCCGCCTGGGCCCGGGTCATCGTGGCGTCGGCGTCGTCCACCGCCACGTAGGTGTTCCAGGCCACCGGCTGCTCCGGCGACATGGTCGTCATCGCGCCGGCCACCTGTTCGCCGTTGAGCAGGAACATGGTGTACCCGCCGGCTGCGGGGTCCTCGGCGACCTGCGAGCTCCAGCCGAACAGGGCGCCGTAGAACTTCTTGGCGGCCTCCAGATCGGTGGTCCCCAGGTCCACCCAGCACGGGGTGCCGGGGACGTACTCTGTCATCTTCATCGCGGGCCTCCTTCGACCCGGCCCATGATCGGCCTGGCGGGGTTTGGGGTGATTGCGCCTCCGAACGTACCCGGCCCCGACCCGTTCCGCCCCCGGAACGCGGCACCCCGCGCCCGGCGAGTCGGCGGGGCGCTACGTTGGGAGCGTGCCCGACCGATCTTCCTTCGCCCAGCCCTCCGGCGCCGTCCCCGGCCGCAGCTCTGACCTGGCCGAACGGGCCTGGCGGCAGGCGCTGGTCGACGCCGGCCTGGACGTCGGCTTCGGCGCGCGGCGGCGTGCCGAGTACAGCGCCGACGCCTCCAACCACCGGCACGTGCCCCGCGGCGTGGGCTTCCCGCGCGACGCCGGCGAGGTCGCCGCGGCGGTCCGGATCTGCCGCGCGCACGGCGTGCCGGTGACGCTGCGCGGCGGCGGCACGTCGGTGGCCGGCAACGCCATCGGCGAGGGGCTGGTGCTGGACTGTTCGCGGTACTTCGGGCGGGTGCTGGAGCTGGACGCGCGGGCCCGGACGGCGCGGGTGGAGCCGGGCGTCGTGCTCGACACGCTCCAGGCCGCGGCGGCCCCGCACGGGCTGCGCTTCGGGCCCGACCCCTCGACGGCCTCGCGCTGCACCCTCGGCGGCATGATCGGGAACAACGCCTGCGGAGCCCGGTCGCTGGCCTTCGGCACCACCTCGGACAACGTGCTGGCCCTGGACCTGCTGCTCGCCGACGGCACGCGGACCACCGCGCGCCGCGGCACCAGCGGCGTGGCAGCCCTCGACGAGCGGCTGCTGGCCCTGGTCGGCAAGCACGGCGAGGCGATCCGCCGCGAGCTGGGCCGCTTCCCGCGCCAGGTGTCCGGCTACGCGCTGCATCATCTGCTGCCGGAGAACGGCTTCGACGTCGCCAAGGCGCTGGTCGGCTCCGAGGGGACGCTGGCCGCGGTGCTCGGCGCCGAGGTGCGCCTGGTGCCGGTGCTGCCGGACCGGGTGCTGGTGGTGGCCGCGTATCCGGACATGGTCACGGCGGCCGCCGACGTGCCGCGCGCGCTGCCGCATCAGCCCTCGGCGATCGAGGGCCTGGGATCGGAGCTGGCCGACGTCTGGGCGGCGCGGCGCAAGCGGCCACTGCCCGCCTCACTGCCGGCCGGCGGCGGCTGGCTGTTCGTCGAGACGACCGCCGAGCGCGCGCCGGCGGTGGTCGCGGACCTGGCCGGCGCGCACGCGACCCGGGTGGTCGCCGACGCGGCCGGGCAGCGCGAGCTGTGGCGGATCCGGGAAGACGGCGCGGGCCTGGCGACCCGGACGGCCGACGGCTCCGAGGCCTGGCCGGGCTTCGAGGACGCGGCGGTCCCGCCGGAGCGGCTGGCGGACTACCTGCGCGCGTTCGAGGCCCTGATGCTCAGCGCGGGCCGCAAGGGGACGGTGTTCGGGCACTTCGGGGAGGGGTGCCTGCACGTCCGCATCGACCACGACCTGCAGACCGTCTCCGGCCGGCAGCAGTTCGCCGAGTTCACCGCCGCCGCGACCGAACTGGTGGTCACCCACGGCGGCTCGGTGTCCGGCGAGCACGGTGACGGCCAGGCCCGCTCGGCGTTGCTGTCCGCGATGTACAGCCCGGAACTGCTGCACGCCTTCGCCGAGTTCAAGGCGGCCTTCGACCCGGGCGCGGTGCTGAACCCCGCGATCCTGGTGGCGCCGCGCGACTTCGCCGCGGACCTGCGCGCACCCGGCGTGACGCAGGCGGAGCGGCCCCTGCTGGCGCTGGCGGCGGACGACGGCGACTTCGGCCGCGCGGCGCGGCGGTGCGTGGGCGTGGGCAAGTGCCGCAGCGCGTCGGGCGGGGTGATGTGCCCGTCGTTCCGCGCCACCGGGGACGAGAAGGACTCCACGCGCGGACGCGCCAGGGTGCTGCAGGAGATGCTCGACGGCCGCACGATCGGCGGCGGGTACCGGGCGCCGGAGGTGCTGGACGCGCTGGACCTGTGCCTGGCGTGCAAGGGCTGCAAGACGGACTGCCCGGTCGGGGTGGACATGGCCGCGTACAAGACGGAGGTGCTGGCGCGGCACTACCGCGGACGGCTGCGCCCGGCGGCGCACTACTCGCTGGGGTGGCTGCCGGTGTGGGCGCGGCTGGCGGGCTTCGCGCCGCGGGTGGTGAACCGGGTGATGGCCTCGCCGCTGGCGCCGGTGCTGAAGCGGGCCGGGGGGATCGCCGCGGAGCGGGCGCTGCCGCGGTTCGCGGTGCGGTCTTTTTCGCGGCGGCGGGCGGATGCTGCGGGGGTGGCTGGGGAGCGCGGTGCGCGGCTTGCTGCGGCCGGGGCGGTGGCCGGAACTGGGGCTGGGCCGGGATCTTCGGCGGAGTGGCGGTCGGGCGGGGCGGCAGGTTCGCGGCCTGGTGCGGCCGGGTCGGCGACTGGGAGCACTGCTCCGCTGGGTTCTGGGCTTGGCGGTGCGGCGGGCCCGCGGCCGGAGACCGTTGTGGACTCGGGGCCCGGAGCGTGGTCGGCATCCGCGCTGTGGGAACTGGCCGGCACCCGCACCGTGGTCCTGTGGGCCGACACCTTCACCGAGAACTTCACCCCGGCGGTCGGCGAGGCGCTGATCGCCGTCCTGCGCGCGGCGGGCTTCCGCGTTCTGCTGCCGCCGCGCACCGGATGCTGCGGTCTCACCTGGATCTCGACCGGCCAGCTCGGCACCGCGCGCCGCGTGGTCGCCCGCACGCTGGAGGCGATGCGTCCGGCCGTGGAGGCGGGCCTGCCGATCGTGGTGCCCGAGCCCAGCTGCGCCGCGACGTTGCGCGAGGAGCTGACCGAGCTGCTGCCCACGCACCCTCTCGCGGCGCGTGCCGCGGAACTGGTGACCGGTCCGGCGCAGTTCCTGGTCCGGCACGCTCCGGACTGGCGCCCTCCGGCCTCACCGTGGCGCGGCCACAAAGCCCTGATCCAGATCCACTGCCACCAGTACGCCTCCGGCGCGACCGGTGAGGCCGAGCTCGAGCTGCTGGCGCGCGCCGGTGTGGATGCGCGGGTGGTGTCCGGATGCTGCGGGCTGGCCGGCGACTTCGGTGTCACCGACGGCCACTACGAGGTGTCGATGGGGGTGGCCGAGCTGAACCTGCTGCCCGCGATCCGCGCGGCCGCCACCGACACACTGCTGATCGCCGACGGATTCAGCTGCCGCACGCAGATCGAGCAGGCCGTGGCCGAGCGCCGGGTGTGGCACGTGGCCGAGGTGCTGGCCGCCGGGTTGCCGACGGTTGAGGGGTGATCGCGCCGCCCTCACTTGCTGATCGGCGCACCCCACCCGTCGTAGTACCCCCCGAGCCGCTCCGCCATCTCGTGCAGCTCCCACACGACCCCGTGGATGTAATCCAGCTCGACCGCGTCCTCGCGCTCGACATGCACCATCCACTGCCCGCTGCGCTTCTCCACCTCGCCGGTGAAGCCCGCGGTCTGGGCGTCGGCCAGCAGCGTCCGGGCGCGCGCCTCGTCGGGGACGCCCATGTAGTGGTCCACCGGGCGCGGCGTGCTGTGCTGGTCGCCGTGTTCGGCCAGTGACTGCACGACGCGGCGGTCCATCAGGTACTGCATGCTGCGCACGTCCGGCCACAGGAACTCGTGGTAGTACCGCCACTCCGGGTCTTCCTCGGCGAACGTCTCCAGTTCGTAGCCGCCGGACTCGCTCTCCACCTTCGCCACCACGGCGCGGGCGTCCGCGTGCGCCGGCAGGTGGAAGAAGTGCTCGCGGTAGCCGCCGTTGGTCAGGCACGCCAGGTAGATCGCGCGCGTCTGCTCGCCCAGGGCCTGGACCAATGCGTCCTGCAGCGCGTACATCGCCTCGTTCTCGGTGCCGTCGGGCAGGCCGTTCTCGCGGGGTGCGCGCAGGGCGTGGCGGACGTGCAGGCGCTGGGGGTGGGTGCCGCTGTCGGCGACGGTCTGCAGGTCCAGGTCCAGGCTGATCACCGCCGGCGTGCCGTCGACCCGGCAGGTGTAGACGTCCCAGCCCAGACTCACGAGAACCCCCTCGGCGTTGGCCGGCATGATCCCGGCGGCGTGCCGATTTTCGCATGCTCCGGGCGCCGGGGAAGGGCGTTCTCGCCGATCAGTCGATCGATTCGATCAACCGGTCGGGCCGCCGGTCGGGGTGGACTTGCCGGCGCCGTCGGCCGAGGAGCTCTGCGTCGGCGGGTTCGGGGTGCTCGGTATCGACGAGGGGTTCGCGCTGCTGCTGGGCGCCGTCGTGGGGGACGCGGAGGAGCCGGTCGAGGAGCCCGTCGAGGGCGTGTCCGGCGTGCTGGGCGCGGAGTCGGAGCTCTGCGGCGTCGAGGGCGTGGTGCCCGCGTCGCTGGACCCGGACGGCGTCGGGGCGGACGAGTCCGGCTTCTGCGACGGCGTCGAGCTCTCGTGTGTGCCCGCGCCCCCGGGGTTCTGCTCGCCGGGCTGGTTGTGCGAGCCGCCGCTCTGGCCGGGGTCGTTGGTGAACACGTTGCTGTGGTAGCCGGGGAACTCGCCCTTGCGCGCCACTTCCAGCGCCGTCACCGCGCCGGTGCCGATCAGGAAGCTCGCCACGGCCGCCGCCAGCAGCGGCTTGCGGCCCGGGAGACGGTCCTTCCAGGTGCGCGGGGTGTCCGGGGTGTCCGGGGTGTCCGGGACGTCGGGTGTGACAGTCGGCAACACCACGGTCTGTGCGTGCGGGCTCACGGCCGGGAGCGGCTTGCGGTCGAGCACGACAGTCTCGTCCAAGCCGCTGTCGGTGAGGGCCCGGTCGGCCAGGGAGGGCAGCACCCGGGTCTGGTCGGTGTGGGTCAGCGCGGCCGCGTCCTGGACCCGCGTGTCCTGGATGCGAACGTCATGGACCCGCGTGTCGTGCGGCATCCGGTGTTCCGCCCGCGCGGTCCGCGCCCGCGACAAGATCGCCGTCTCCAGCTGCTCCGGGTCCAGCACCGGCATCGCCTTGCGCGCCGCGCTCGTCCCGCGCTCCAGCGAGTGCCCGATGACCGCGCTGGCCGACGTGGCGACCACGCTGGCGACCGCCGCGCCCGCGATCGTGCCGGCCACGCCGAGCTTCGACCCCACCGCGGCGGCCAGGGCGGCCGCGCACGCGCCGGCGGCGATCTTGGTGACGGACAGGTCGATTCTGTGCCGCGCCTCGGGCTCGTTCTCGGCGGGGTCTGGGTCTCGGGTCTCATGCGTCGGCGTAGTCATACGCTCATCAGTTTTCCAAGCCGCGCCACGACTTCTCGAATCAACGCACGGGTAAGTGACCGGATTCACGCCCCGGCGAGCGTTTGCTCCTCGGCGCCGCGCTCAGTTGTCCACAGAGCGAACGCGCTCGACCACGGCGCGCGCCAATTCCACCGGAGCCTGGTCCGGGATCCAGTGGCTGATGCCGTTCAGCTCCACGAACCGGTACGGCCCCTCGACGCACTGCGCGCAGTTCTCGGCGACCGCGCGGCCGATCGCGACGTCCTCGGTGGACCACACGAACGTCGTCGGGATCCGCACGTTCGGCAGCGCCGCCGACTGCTTCACGTTGATCGCGCGGTACCAGTTCAGCGCCGCGGTGAGCGCCGGACGCTGGCCGAGCGCGGCGTAGTGCGGCAGGATCGCCGACTCCGGCAGCGGGGAGAACAGGTCGTGCAGCGCGCGGGCGCTGTTGGCCAGCAGCACGTCCTCGGGCTTGTCGTCCATCCGGAACAGCTGCACGTACGCCGAGCGCTGCCGCTGGTCCTCGCCCTCCGGGCCGGGGTCGGCCAGCACCTCGTAGAAGCCGCGCAGATGCGGCACCGAGACCGCCGTCAGCGTCCTGAACCGGTCCGGGTGCGCCACCGCGGCGTGCCAGGCGACGATCGCGCCCCAGTCGTGCCCGACCAGGTGCGCGCTGGGCAGGTGCAGCGCGTCCAGCAGGCCGACGACGTCCTCGACCAGCCGGTCCACGCGGTAGGCCGCGACCTCGGTGGGCCGGGCGCCGGGGGAGTAGCCGCGCTGGTCCAGGGCGATGGTGCGCAGCCCGTCGGCGGCCAGCAGCCGGCTGGTGGCCTGCCAGCTCGCCGAGGTCTGCGGGAAGCCGTGCAGCAGCACCACCGGCGGGCCGCTCTGCGGACCCTCCTCGGTGGCGGCGAACTCGTACGCGCCGATGGTCACGTGATACGCGCGCATGTGCGCCCCCTGCCGATCGTCCGGCGGCCCGGCGGACCGCCTCGCCTGCCGCGACGCTACCGAGCCGCCGCCGTGACGTCCATGGTTCGCACCGCGCAGGCGGCGCGCGCCGTCCGCGCCGTCGTCCATGGGACTGACAAGTCCATGCCTTCTTGCGGGCGTGCACGCCGGTATTGCGAGCCGACACGGCCAAGACCGGATACCGTCTACCTCATGCCTGAACCGACCGCCCCCACCGCCGCCGACGTCCGCTCGGCCGCCGACGCCCTCAAAGCCGCGATCGACGCCCACCTGGCCGCGGTGGAGGGCCGGTCGGACGAGAGCGACCCGGCCGTGCGCACAGCGTTCCTGGCCATGGCCGCCGCCGCCGAGGCCTATGACGACGCGCTGTACGACGCCTACAACGAGGTCACGCCGTTCGAGATCCCGAGCCAGTACCCCGAGGTGGCCGCGGACCCGGACAACCCGGAGGCGATCAGCGTGCTGATCCGCCGCGACTACCAGATCGAGCACCCCGGGCGCCTGCTCGGCGCGGCCCGCGGCCTGGCCGCCGGCGCGGTGGACCCCGAGGTGGACATCAGCACGGTCTCCGGCTCCCTGGCGGCGCTGTTCGACGTCTTCGACCCGGACGAGATCCACAACCGCTCCGACGAGCTCGGCCTGCTCCCGGGCGACGGCACCACCTGGGTCCTGGCCACCGACCCCGAGGCGGTCGCCGACGAGCAGTGGTTCGAGGACCCGTTCTCCGACACCGACCCCGAGCGGATCGTCTGCCGCTTCGACGTGATCGGCGACGAGGAGGAGGACGACGAGTACTTCGACACGTTCGCCGAGGACAGCGCGGAGGACGAGATCGACGGGATCGAAGTCGTTTAGGCGACGACGATCTTCACAAAGCGACCCCTGGCTTGCGAAGACACCCGCAAGGGAGTGACCGTGGGACAGGGGTCGCGGCGTGAGGGCACACGTTCAGGGCACACCTCGTGCTGTTGGACGTTTGCGAGCGCCTGCCTCCGGCCATCGGGGGAAGCCGGGAGACGGGTGGGTACGTTTGGTTGGGGCAGCTACGCGGCAAGCACGCCGCGATGTTTAGCCCATCGCCTAGTCGTCTCGGCGTATTCGTGCACCCACGCTTCAGCGCCCTCTACATCACGGCGCGTCCACTGACGGGCGAGAAAACCGGCGAATAGGTCAATGTGTTCCGCGTCAGCGTCTTTCCACGCGGGAAACTGTGTCATCCACGCTTCGGCCTGTTCGGGGCTGTGCTCATCCCGCAGCAACCACGGCACCAAGAATCCGCATTCCACCCATGCCGCGCCGCGTGAAGCAAACGCCCAATCCACAACCCGCACACCATCGCGTGTGATCAGCACGTTTTCCGGATTCACGTCGCAGTGCAGAAACGACCCCCCGCCCAATACCGCAGCGTCCTCAGACAGTGCCGTGTACCGCTGTTCTACGCGCATCCTGACGACCGCAGGGCATTTGACCGACGCAAGACCGTTGATTACGTCGGCTACCGCGTCCAGATCGGGGGAGCCGGGGCCGTAGTCGGCGTGGCGTCCGTCAATGAACTCGAATCCCAAAAGGAGCCAGCCCTCTGTTTCAACCTGCCAAAGCAGCTCCGGGGCGTACGGCTTCACGAAAGGTAGAACGGCCGCCTCATTCCGCAAAGACCAGGCTTCGGCCCCACCCCAGTGCTGTTCGGGAATCAGGCGTGTTCCTTTGATGAAAATCCTGTCGGTACCGGTGCGCAACACTCCTGCGATTTCGGCGTGATTGCCGTTGCTGGCGGAGGTGAACTCGCCCAAGCTCCCCCCGTGGTCTGCGACGACATCGCGTACCTCTTGCGGAAGCTCGCCAAACGTTGTGTTGCGCACCGGTCCTCACCCTCTGATCTTCTTACTCTTTGCTGGTTAGCCGGGTTCTACTATCCCGCCTGAGGTGGCGGGAGCAGTGGAGGCGCAGCCCTCAGTCTGGATCAGCCGTGCACGGGACCGGTGGGTTGGGCGGGCAGCACGACTCCCCCGTCTCCCACCACGCCATGTCCACCGCGTAGCCGGTAGCTTGCAGGAGCGGAACCGTACGCTCCATCGCGGCGCCCGACTTGATGTCCTCCAGCATGATCGGGACGTGGTGGAGGAAGTTGCCGCCGTTGTGGTCTCGGCAGAACTCGGCGTACTCCTGCGTGTGCATCAGGAAGTCGTGCCAGAACGGGTCCACCGACATGTCAGGCACGATGCGCACGCCGGGGTTGTCGCACACAGCCTTGAGGTAGATGAGGCCCTGCCGGACGCCCTCAGCCGCGTAGAAGCGGTGGACGTGGTGGTGTTCGGTGGCGTAGCGGACCAGCTTGGCGAACGTCTCGTCAGAGACCAGCTCGGCGGGGTCGCGCAGTTCGTTCGGTTCGGTCGATATCGGCTTTTCGAGTGTGACTGTCACTTGCGTTTTCCTTCCTCGGGAGATTTGGTGACTCGTAACTTCGCCGCCAGCGGAGGGCCTCTCGCTCGCCAGCTCTTCATTTCTCGCCCATCTGACGCAGAGCTAGGGAATATCCGAGCTTTTGTGCCCACACAACCAGGGCAATCGGACGGGGAGGGACGTGGGCAAGTTCCCACCGCTGGATTGAGTCCCGGCTGACTCCGACGAGATCGCCCAGCTCTGTTTGCGACATTCCCTGGGCCACGCGACGGGCCCTCAACGGCCAAGCCAGCCGCCGCCGCTCGAACTTCACCCACGATTCACCGGGGCGCTGGCGTGACGGGCCGTTGCACGGTTTACCGTCTAGGCCGATGATCGTCAGGCGCAAGTCAAGCTCGTGGGTCAGAAGGATCAGGTGGTTCAGCTTCGGTTCTATCGCCCCCGTCTCCCATTCGGATATGGCTCGACCCCGTACCGGCAAGCTAGATGAGAGTGCGTTCTGGGAGAGGCTCTTCTTCAGTCGGGCCGATTTTAGATCGCGTGTGATTTCTGAGAAATTCCGCTCAGCCGTGTCGTCAGCTATCAGATAGCCGCGCGTCTCTCTTCGCACTTTGTGTCTTCCTGTAGTGGTGATGTCGCTACCGCCGCCGCTCGACGCGGACTACAGCCCCGGGAACAAAGCGGGCTTCGAATTCAGAATTGTCCAGCCGGACCGCGCACGATGACGAGTGAACCGCGCTCCGAAAGCGAAGCCGATGAGACGCGGACAAGCTCACCGGCTCTATAGATGAGGTCGCCGCTTTTCAGCTCTGCCGCATACACGGTGTCAGGCATTTGAGTTACCGCCGCCCGTCGTGCACGGTGATGATCTCGGCACGGGTACCGGTGACACGGTGACCTGACTCTCTGCGGGCTCGAAACCCTTCACGCGGCCACACTCCCGGCCCCCGAAGGCAGGGCAAGGAGGCCGTCACGCACACGCGTCAACATCGCGACGGTGGGGCGGTCGAGCTTGGCGTTCGTCTCATCGATCTGGCGCTTCGCACGGAAGTCGTCAACGATGCGTAGATGCTCTCCACGGGCACAAGAGCAGTACGAGACAGCGAGAAGGCGGCCGCGCACGTCGCGAAGCTCGGTGACGCCGCTGTCTTCGCAGTCGGAGCACTCGGGGGTCATGATTCAAAGTCAACGCGTACCGAGAGCGACGAGGAATGCCGATTCGGTAGCCGGATTACTGTCCGAATAAGTAGCCTGATCTCATGGCCAACGAGCAGCTCAGGCGCCTTCGCCAGTCGCGAGGGTGGACACAGGCAGAGCTGGCTGAACGCGTATGCGATCAAGTCGAAGCAGATACCGGCCGGCGTCCGGGCATTACCGAGTCGAAGATCAGCCAATACGAACGCGGGGATTCGTCGTGGCCACGTGACTACACGCGCCAGGCTATGAGGGCGATCTTCGGCGTAGAGGATGATCGCGCACTAGGGTTCGTCCCAGGGTGGAGGCGATCCCGGACAAGCGCGCCGCCCCCGAGAAGCGGAGAGGAAGACCCCGTGCAGCGCCGCGAGTTCCTCCAGTCGGCACTAGCCGTCTCCATTGAAGGTGCCATCTACCGGCCAAGCGGCATGACGCGCCCCTCTGACAGGCTGCGGGAAGAGCTGGCGCGAGCGCAGAAGGACTACCGGGAAGCCCGATACGCGTCCCTTGGCCAACGTCTTCCCCGCTTGCTCGACTACACGCAGGCGTCCGAAGACCCCTCCCTTGCGGCAGCAGCCTTCAATCTCGCGACGGAGTACTACGTCAAGCAGGGCGTAGCGGACATGGCGTTGGTCACGGCTGAT
Source organism: Catenulispora sp. GP43 (assembly GCF_041260665.1). Taxonomy (NCBI): domain Bacteria; kingdom Bacillati; phylum Actinomycetota; class Actinomycetes; order Catenulisporales; family Catenulisporaceae; genus Catenulispora; species Catenulispora sp. GP43. Next base: position 23,045 of record NZ_JBGCCT010000053.1, read on the forward strand.
CGGGCCATGAAGTCGGCGCGGGACAGCGGTGATCCCGTAGCGAAGGCGGACGCCGCCTGGTCTCTCTGTATCTCGCTCCGGCACTCCGGCCGCTCCCAGACCGCGTACACCGTCAGTGAAGACGCCGCGAGCGACCTTGCCGGTACCGGTTTGAAGACGAGTACGCAGATGGCCACCTATGGCACGCTCTACCTAACCGCCTCATACACAGCAGCAACAGCCGGAAATTCTGCGCTTGCTCGGGACTACTTGGATGAGGCGCAGGACGTTGCAAGGCGTTTTGAAGGCGAGTACGAAGCCGGCATGTGGTTCTTCGGCCCGGTCCAGGCTGCGCTCTACGGAATCAGCACCGCTACTCGGCTCCGTGACACGGGGCAGGCGTTGAAGCACGCCAGGAGCATCTCGCCGGCCGCCTTGCCTACGCCTGAGCGTCGTGCGCGCTACTGGATCGACATTGCGCGGGTCTACGCCCTCGACAACGATCGAGCCCGAACCAGAACCGCCCTGCAAAAGGTGGCTACGGTGGCGCCGGAGGAAGCGAACCGCAAGCGTTTTTCGGAGCTGGCTGAACGCGTGGGCTTCACGTTGCCTGCGGAAAGGAACTGACGTGGCGAAGGTCGAAAACGGAGGAAGGATCTTCCGGGAGGCATGGATTGAAGGCGTGCGCAAGCATTACCCCGGAGATCCGAAGTCGAGTTACGTCACGCCGTGGGACGACACTCCAGACTGGGAGCGCGCAGCCGCAGCATCAGTCTTCGAACTCGTACGAGCGTTCATCGAAACGACGGGCGACGGCGTGAAGAAGCTGAGCCGGGAGAACAAGGGCCGCTACGTCGCGCTCTGCTGGACAGCACTGATCTTCAAGCACATCGCTGATCCGAAGCCCGCCTACGTCGCCGATTGGGAAGACCTGCCACAGTGGCAGCGGGAGACGGACGCTGACATCTTCGAGCGTATCGAGGACTACCGCGCCGCGTGATGGCATCAGGGGGAGGGGCGCTCAAATGAGGCGACGCGAGCTGAGCGAGGGGGCAAAGGGTTGGCTTCTCGTTCTCGGGATGGCGGTATTTGTCGGGCTCTGGGCGATCAGTAGGCCCCACGAAGACGGGGCGCATCCGCAGCAAGTGACGCCTGTGTACCAAACAGCGCAGCTTCCCGCGTCCTTGACGTCTCTCCCTCAGCGTCCTGCCTATCCGGCGTATCCCGCATACACCATGCCGACGCATCTTCCGCTCCCCAGCTTCTACGTAGGAGGAACGGTGTGCGGGGACGGCTCGGTGTCAGGGTCCAGTGGCCGGGGAACATGCTCGCACCATGGGGGTATCCGCCACTGACGCGCGGGCCAGTTCTCTAGGGCCTGTGTGCGCGCGCCGGAGGGGCCTGTCCCTGGAGTGTGCCCCGCGTGTGCCCTAGAGTGTGTGCCCTGAGGGCACATATTGAGTCCGAAGCGCCCCAAGAGTGTGGTAAAACACTCCAACTCGGGCAGGCTTCTGACCTCGACCCTCTCCAAAGACGCAGGTCACGGGATCGTAGAGTGATCGACGGGATCGAAGTCGTCTAGCGCGTCCTGTCGCGCAGAGCCGGGGGCCCCCCCCCCCCCCGGGGGGGGGGGGGGGGCGCCCCGCCCCGGGGGGGGGGGGGGGGCGGCCCCCAGGCCCCCGCGGGGTGGGGGTTGGTGTGCGGGGCGGCCCCGGGCCCGTGTGGGTAACC
>NZ_JBGCCT010000054.1 GCF_041260665.1 Catenulispora sp. GP43
TCGGCGATCCAGGTGTGCTCCGGGATATACAGCTCCCGATCGATCAGGGTCCGGCCGTGCCGGGAGGCGTAGGCCAAGAACGTGCCGATCTGACAATTCTCGGTGCGCCCGGCAGTGCCGGAGTACTGCCGCTGCACCCCAGCCGACTCACGGCCCTTCTTCAAAAACCCGGTGTCATCGCCCACCAACACCGCCTCGGCATCACCAAGCCGCTCCACAACATACTCGCGCAGCCGGTCCCGGACCTCGTCGGCGTCCCAGACCGAGTCGTTCAACAGCCGCTGCATCCCATCCGGGACTGCCTCGCCGGCTTCCTCGGCCAAAGTCCAGCCGTTCTTCCGCTCCAACGGCGCCAACAGGCCCCACATGTAACGCAGGGCCCGCTGGCGGGGCTCCGACCTCAGGAACGAGTCGGCAAAACGCTCATGCATACACGCCAGCTCCGCATCCCAACCTTCGATGCGCTCCAGGACGTCGGCAGCAACCGCAACGTGATCCACACACCGCTAACGAGCAGCAACGCCACACGTCACAACAAGTGCGGCTGCAGTACTAGCTGGCGGCCGGGGCGTCAAATACACCGACGACGGCGACGTCGACACCAGGTCGGGACGGCGGGAGAGCATCCAGGTCAGGCTGTTGCGGCAGGCAGTGCAAGCAGCCGAGCCACGACCGGGCACGACGCACCTCGCCCTTGCCGCAGCAAGCCAGCTTGGTGATCTGCGGCTGCTGCCAGCCAGATGGCTGCTGCGCGGGGGAGCTAGAGGTTTCACCCGAATGATAAGGTCCCGCGCCGCGCCGCCCCGAACGATAGATGCCCGGAGCGGCGCGGCTGGGAGGTCAGACGCCAATCTGTCCCGCAATAGCGGCTGCGGCGGCACGTTTGGCCTCATCAACGACGGTGGTGTAGATGTCACCGGTGATACCGGTAGTGGCATGCCCGAGAAGTTCGGAGACCACCTTCAGCGGGACGCCAGCTGCCAGGGCATGGGTGGCAATTCCGTGTCGGAGGTCGTGCAACCGGATCGGGGGCAGTCCGGCTTCGCGGGCCAACAGCGTGAACTGGTCGGTTACGTGGGCCGGGTGCAGGGGCGTTGTGGGACTCTGTTGCCCGTTGTGATGTGTCATGCGGCGAGTTCGAGTCGGGCGTAGTGACTGGTTCTGGTGGGCCCGAGGGGTGTGCCGGTCCACCAGGCGTCCAGCCGGATCAGGTTGATCGCGGTGGCGAGCAGGATGTGTTCAAGTCGGACTTTAGGTAGGCCTTTGTAGCGGCTGCGGCGGGCGTCACAGGCGTGAACGGCCTGGGCGATGGTGCCCTCGACGCCTGCGCGGGTGGCGTAGCGTTTGCGCCAGGTGTCGGTGTCCTGTTCGCGGCGGCGTTGTTGCAGGGCTTCGTGCTGCTCACGCGGGTGCAGGGTCAGGCCGCGGTAGCGGGCTTTGGTGCAGTCTGGTTTGGCCGGGCAGGCTGGGCAGCCGGCGTTGTAGAAGTCGACGTGGATGCGTGGGTGGCCGTCGATGATCGTGTCGATCCAGCGTGTGCTGGTCTTGCCCTGTGGGCAGGTCGCGGTGTGTGCGTCGAAGTCGATGGTGAAGTCGCCCAATCCGTAGCCGCGTCCTTCGCGTTCTTGGCGGCCGCCGACGATCGGGACCGGCCCGACCAGGTCGATGCCCAGGTGCGCGGCCTCCACGATCAGCTCGGCGCCCATGTAGCCGGCGTCGACCAGGTGCTCGGCCGGGCCGCGGCCGGCCGAGATCAGATCGTGTTCGACCCTCAGCGTCTGCGCCGCGTCGTCGGTCGGCGCGGTGGTGGTCACCACATGCATGATCAGGTGCGGTGCTGCATGCACGGCCTGCCGGTCGGTCAACCGCTCCGCGTACTGCAGCACGCTGACCAAAGCCAGCGTCACCGGCGACAGAGCCGGCCCACCCTGGCGTGGATACGCACCGGTGAAGTCGGCGTTGGTGAACACCACACCCAGCTCATCCCGCAGCCGCATTGCCAGACACCCCACCGGGAACACCGCCCGGGCCAACGCCGCCGTCGCGACCGGAACCGGCGGAGACGGAAGTGGACGCATCGACACGATGACCAGCTCCTTCACCCCGTATCAGAGGTCGTTATCCATTCTGCAGCGTCTCTCCGAACCGGGAGAAAGTCATCACAACGGGCAACAGAGTCCTACAGGGCCACGCAGATCGACACCGCTGCGCTAAACAACCAGCGGTTCGAGCCCGGCTCTTCAGGTGCCCGTCAGTCCGCCGTGTAGGCGGTGCTCAGCTCGCTTGCGACCTGCTGCAGGAGCGCGGTGTCAGCGGACGAGTCATCGGTGGCGGGGATGCCGCCGGTGGTGATCAGGGCCAGGGCGTTGCCGTGTTGGACGAAGTATTCGTGGGCATCGGTGCCCCAGTAGTCGAGGGAGCCCAGGGCCGGGGGCTTGCCGTCTGACATGCGGCTGGTGTGCAGGTACGCGAAGCCGCCGGTGATGTCGGCGGTCTTGTGCACGGAGTAGGTGAGCGGAGCCCCGGTCAGGTCGCCGTTGTGGGGCGCCGACGCGCAAGCGGTGTAGTCGGAGGATGCCAGGGTCAGTGCCTTCTGGGCGCTCGCGGTGTCCGGGAAAAACAGCTGCGTCTCGGTGAAGACGATGGCCGAGAAGCCCGTGGCGGGGACGAAGTGCTCCTGCTGCTCCCAGGGGTTCTCCGAGGTGATGAACGTGCGGAAGGCATCGGTGTCGCAGGAGTCCCAGTGTGCGGGCTTGGACGCGTTGTCTCCCCCGTCGGGCTTGACAGTGATCTTCCAGGTCATCGGCGGGGAGAAGGAAGGGACCTGCTGTGCGGTCAACCAGGCTGCCGCGACCGCTTTCGGATTGGTGTCGCCGGGGTTCCCCGGGCTCGTGGTGGTGGTCGTAGTGGCGGTGACGGCGGCCGCCGCCGACCGGGGAGTCAGGGGTGCTGCCCCGGCGCCGGTGGGGGCAGGCGGAGTACTCGATGATGAGCAGGCGCTCATCGACGCGGCGGAGGCGATGACAGCGAAGACGGCGGCGGCACGAAAGGTGGCTTGCACGGGTGGGTGTCTCCAGGCTCGGTAATAGGGGTTCTGGTATCAGCGCGGGGATGCCGTTCTCGTCCGGGGCCTCCGCGCTCGGCGGTCTCGGTCCGAGACCACTCAGTGGGAGTGACTACAGGTTGACGACAGCCAGCCACAGCTGGAACTCGAAGTCGCCGTCGCCGGTGTTGGCGTAGATCTGCAGCACCAACTGCCGCCCGTCGGGCAACCGCCACACGTCCAGCAGGCCCGAGTCGGAGTAGGCGACGACGTGGCCGTCCTCGCGACCATGCGTCGGCTCGCCGAACCGCGCCGTCAGCTGCTTCGACGCCTCCGCGAAGAAACAGGAGAAGTCGGACCCCTGCTCGTCCATCAGGAACGGGTACTCGCCCCAGGGGCCCTCGCCGACGTAGCTCTGGGCAAGGACTTCCAGCGCGCCGGTTCGCAGTTTGTATTCGAGGTCGTCCTCGTCCACCTCGTCCAGGTCATACACGTCGCGCTCGCCGTCGAAAACCAGCGAGTAAGGCACGAACTCGCGCGGCTCCTGCGCGATCAGTTCGTCGGCGATCGCGGCCACGTCGCCGGTGCGGGCCTCCGGCCGGAGGAAGAAGTCCTGAGAGTCCCGGTTCAGTAGCGGCTTGGATACGGAGAACACCGGCTCCTGCACGGTGAAACTCTTGCTCGCGGCGGATACGGTGCGAAGGGTCAGGCTCCGGCCACCGTCGCCGACCGCCGCGCGGCACACGTCACGACCCTCGGCGTCGACGTAGACCGTGTCCCCGTTCTCGGCCAGGAACGGGGCCAGGCCGGAGCTGTGCGCGAAGCCTGGGATCCAACCGTCGTCGTGGGTGCGCGGCTCCCGGTGCTCGACCGGGATGAACCGGCCATCGGTGTGCAGTACGCCCCACTCGTCGTTCAGGGCCAGCGTCACGCCCAGGGCGGAGAACGGCCCGACCCAGGAGAAGTCGTTGCCGAAGGCCTCCCCAAGCGGTTCCGCGCCGGTGGCGTCGAAGAACCGGTACCCGAAAAGCGAGCGGCACACCAACAGCCCGCCCGCCATCGTGTCCGACGTGGTGCCGCCCTCGGCGATGACGACCTCGCCGGCGGAGTTCAAGTATCCGGTGTGCTGCAGGTCGCCGGTGGTGAAACGGGCCAGGCCGTGGGCGTTGAACTCCTGGATCCAGTAGTACTTCGGCTCGATCACCCACTGGCCGTCCCGGTCGATCAGCCCGTACCGGTTCCCGGCCTGGACGGGCGCGACGCCATCGGGGCCGAACGCCTCCGCCCGCTCGAACCTGGGCTCGATCACCAATTCGCCGGAGGTGTCGATGTACCCGCAGCCGCCATCCTTCTCCGGTTGCACCACCGCCAGGCCCACAGCGGCAAACGGCCCGGCACGGTGGAACCTTTCGGGCACGACCATCCGGCCGGTGACGTCGATGAAGCCCAGGCGGCCTTCCCTGCCGATTGCTGCCAGGCCGTGGGAGAACGGAGCGGCCTGCGCGTATGCGGGCTCGATGGCCACCTCGCCACGCCGGTCCGCGTAGCCCCAGCGCTCACCGACCCTGATCCGGGCCAGTCCCTCCGCGGAGTGCGAACGGGAGTCGTCGAAGGCTGGTTCGGCCAGCCACGAACCCGTGTGGTCCAGGTAACCGCAACGTTGGTCCAGGGCCTGGCCCGGGGCGATCACCCCGCCGACGCCATCGGGGTCGAACCGCAGGATCCGAATCCGGTCAGGCTGCTCGGGCAGGACGCCATCGGAGTGGATCAGGACGGCGCGCTCGCCGAAAGGCCGGCCGCCGGTGATCGGGATGACATGGGGTGTGGGTGAGGCTGTGGACACGCGTCGGAACGGAGCTGGAACATCCGACGGTCCTGCGATCGGTCCGCGATCAGTCATGACACCTCGCTCGGGCTTGAAGATCCATCGCCTGCTCGGGGTTCAGCAGACTCCTCCTGCACGAGGGCCAGCCACAGCTGGTGCTCGAAGTCGCCGTCCCCGTAGTTGCAGTGCTGCTGAAGGTAGAGGGTTCGCTCCCCCACCTGCCAGGCGGCGAGGCCGCCGCCTTCGGAGGAACGGAGTCCGTGGCGCCGCGGCGGCTTGGACAACGGTTCGCCGTAGTGCGCGCTCAGTTCGCCGCGTAGAACCGTGAAATAGCGGTCATAGGCATCGATGTAGTGGTCTTCGAGGAAGAGGTACTCGCCCCAGAGCTCCTCCTTGATATAGGACGAGGCAAGAATGTGGATCGCGCCGGCCAGCGCTTTCGCAAGGTCATCCTCGTCGAGGTCGTAGGGATCCCGCTCTTCCCAGCTCACCAGCGAGGCAGGCAGGAACGGACCTGGCTCGCCCGCCTCGAGTCCGCGGGCCAGGCCGACCACGCCGCCCTTCCAGGCTTCGATGAGGTGGAAGTGCTCGTCTGGGCCGCTGGAGAACAGGGGCTTGGGCTTGGTGAACGCCGGCCGGCCATCCTCGTCCGGGTCCTGCTCCCAACTGCCGATACTCGTGCCGTCCGGAAGCAGCAGGCTCAGCCGCGAACCGTCCCGGTCCACCTCGATCCGGCACACGTCGGCCCCGTTCGCGTCGACGAGCACAGTGCCGCCGCCGTCCCCGATGAACGGCGCCAAGCCGCGATGGCCGTCGAAGCCCGGAATCCAGCCGTCGTCGTCGCTCACCGGCTCCCAGTGCGCCAGGGGACTCACGCGGCCGTCCCGGCGCAGCACACTCCATTCCCCCTCGGCCAGCACGATCGCGCCCCCGCAGGGGTGGAAATCCCCGGCCCACTCCAGCTCCAGGTCAGGGAAGGCCTGCTCGCCCTGCGCAGTAAAGTAGCAGTGGCCGGTCATGGCCCGGCCGGTGACCAGTACCAGCCCACATGAGGCTGCCTCGGACACGTCGAAGTGCTCGCCATCGTTCGATTGCGGCTGGATGACTTCCGTACCGTGGACATCGAGGTACCCCTCGTCGTGCGAGCGACTCATGAAGTGGGCGATCCCCTCCTGGGTGAAGGGCTTGATCCAGACGTGGCTCGGCGCGAGCACCCAACGGCCGTCACGATCGATCAGCCCCCACGCGCCGTCCTTCTCGACCGGTGCAGCCTGTCCGCTGGACTCGTCGAAGGGGTGAGCACGGGTGAAGCCGGGCTCGATGACGTACTCGCCCGCCGCGTTGATGAACCCGTACTTGTTGCTGCGCGGGTCCTGGACGAGCGCGAGCCCATGGCAGAAGGGTTCCGCAGAGGCGAACCGGCCCTCGATCACGACCTGCCCGCAGCGGTCGATGTACCCGAAGCCGTGCTCACCCTCCTCCAGACCCACGGCGGCCAGGCCCTCGCTGAAGGGTCCCGCAACGCTGAACCCCGTCTCCAGGACCGTGCGACCGGCCAGGTCGAGGTAGCTCCAGGCACCTTCCTTGAACACGCGAGCCAGCCCGTCGGTGCTGAAGCTTTGCGCTCGGTCGAATTCAGGTCCGCGCAACCACCGGCCCTCGTGGTCGAGGTAGCCCCAGCGTTCGGAGAGGTCCACGGCCGGTACGATCAGCCCGCCCGAGCCGTCGGAGGTCCACACGCCCAGATCTCGCAGGGCAGGCCCGATGAGCCGACCCTCGCGGGCGAGCAGCACGAGTACGGTGCCGAACGGCTCGGCCCCGGTGAGGGCGACGGTATATGGGGCGGGCCCCTCCTCGAGAGCTGACGCTGACGCGGGCTCGGGTACAGGTGGCACCGAAGGGTCTACCTTTCGTCAACACTCAGGTCATCAGACATGCCCGCATCCATACATTCGCCCACCTCACCGACACATCGGCCAACACCACAGCCGGCCGCTACCGGGTCCGCCACCTACGCTTTGCGAGGCCCTGCAGACTCTTGCGGGCAGTGCCCACCTGCTCCTGCAGGTAGGGGTAGTCGATGCCGGAGAAACGGGTGACGACGTAGTTCCACTGGGCGGCCGCCTCGTCTCGCCGCTTCATATTCATCAGGGCACTGCCCAGGTTGTTCGCCGCCCAGGCCACGAACTCCAGGACACTGGGTCGTGGGTCATCGCCGAAGCGGCTTATCAAGTGGCCCCAGGCGGCAATCGCCTCCTGGTCTCGGCCTACTTCATCCAGGGTGCAGCCGTAGTTGAGAGTCCCCTTGGCCAACTCCTCACTGACCACGGTCTCATCGTCGGAGAGATCCCAGGGCCGGTAGTCGATCCGGGCTAGCTGTTCGAGTGCTTGCAACCGCGCGGCGGGGCGGTTGAGCTTGTCCAACGCGATGGCCTTGCCGCCGTACGCGACCGCCAGGTTCCGTCGGAGGTTCTCTTGCGGCCGTGCCTCGTACATGTCGATGACCTGCTGGTAGCGAGCCAAAGCCCACTCCTGGGAGTCGTCGGACATGTGGATGTAGGCGCCCCAGGTCAACGCGTCGGCGACACTGCGGACCACCAGGGGATCACGGCTGTCGCGGAAACGCTCGATCAGACCGTCGTAGGTGGCGAGTGCCTGCGGCCATCCCGAGTGACCGCCCCGTTGTTGCAGCCTCTTGCCTTCTTTGAACATGGCGGCGGCAACCGAGCGATCATCCGCGTTGGTGACGGTCATTGACTCTTACTCCTTGTGCTGCAGAACGCCAGGCCACGTACGGCGATCGACGAGCCGAGGGGACGAACGGCGCCACGCACGGCGGAATCGGAATAGGAGCCTGACAGCTCTACGAGGGACCTGGAGTCCGTGAGATTACGCAATCGGCATACGCAAACCCGGCACTCCCGTCGGCTTCGGTATTTGGGCTATGTCAGCGCCGTGGGGTAGAAAGAGCCGCCTCAGGGGGAATCGCATGGGACAGGGTGAGCGGCGTTGACTGTCGGACCGGCCGAGTCGGAGAGCCCGGCGTACCATGGCACGCCGCTGGTGGGCCGGGACGCAGAGCTCGCATGGCTCGACAGGGCCGTCCGCCGTGTGGGCGAAGGATGCGGTCTCAAGGTGCTGGATCTGACCGGTGAGGCCGGTATCGGCAAGAGCAGGCTCATCACAGAGGTCTGTCTCTCCGCACGTCGTCGTGGTCTGACGCTGCTGCGCGGCCGGGCCACGGAGTACGAACGGCATGTCCCGTTCCTCCCCTTCACCGACGCGTTCGCGGATCTGCGCCAGGCCGACCTGGACGAGATCCCCGACGCCGGCGGTCTCGCACCGGTGCTCCACGGCCGCCCCCTGGACGGCGTCGACCGGTTCGGCGTGCACCGGGCGACCTCCGCGCTGCTCGCCCGCCTCGGCGGGCGCGGCCCGGTGCTGCTCGTCCTCGACGACCTGCACTGGGCCGACCCCGCCTCCGTCGACCTGCTCGACTACCTGATACGCCACCCCGTTCCGGCACCGGTGCTGATCGTTGTGGCCCGTCGGCCCCGGCAGAGCCCGGTGCCGCTGGCCGCCGGACTGGCACGGGGCGGCGAGTCCGGGACCGTCATCGCGCATGCCCTCGGCCCCCTGGCGGCCGACGCGTGTGCCGAACATCTGGGCGCCGGCGTGCCGCCCAAGGAGTTCGAGGCGTTGTACACGGCGAGCGAGGGCAATCCGCTCTATCTGCTCGCGCTGCTCCAGGCGCGCCCCGCCAGCGCAGCGGATCCCACCTCGCCGCCGCGGTTGCTCGATGCGCTGCTGCTGGACGAACTCGTCCCGCTCAGCGATCGGCAGCGACGCACCGTCGAGACCGTCGCGGTCCTCGGCGGCCACGCCACCACCGACATGATCGCCGCGGCTGACGGCCGCATGGAAGACGAGGTGCTGGACGATCTTCGCCTGCTACTGGCGAAGGACCTGGTACGCATCGACGGCGCGGGACGGCTTGCGCTGCGGCATCCCGTGCTGCGTTCGCTCGTGCGCAGCCAGATCGAGCCCTGGCGGCAGGCCGCCATGCACCGCACGGTGGCCGACCGGCTCGCCCGGGTGGACGCCTCCGCGGCCGAGCAGGCCCACCATGTCGAGCACGCCCTGACAACAGCATGGGATCGGCGGGCCGCGGAGGTCTTGGTCAAGGCTGCCGGACAGAGCGCGGGCACCGCGCCGGAGAGTAGTGCGCATTGGTTGGAAGTCGCCCTACGGTACATGCCTCGGACTTCCGAGTATGCAACCTGGCGCCGAGCCTTGATACTTCAGCGAGCACACGCGCTCGCGGTGTGCGGCAGGTTGCGCGAGAGCAGGGCGCTGCTCCACGAGGTGATCGCACTGTCCGCCGACGACGAAGCCACCTCTACCCGGATCGTGGCGGTGGCGCTGTGCTCCGGGGTCGAACGCCACCTCGGGCAGTACCCAGAGGCCATGGCGCTGCTACGCCGTGAGATGGCCCGCAGGCCCGAGCCAAACCTTGCCGAGGTCATCGCACTGACCCTGGCGCTCGGATCCGTCGCGGTACAGGACGGCTCATATCGGCAGGTGCGCAACGAGATGGACCACGCACTAAGCCTGGCGCGCACCCTAGGTGACGAAGCGTCAGAGGCCGGGCTCCTCGCGGTGGCCGCGCTCGGCGAGGTTGTCGACGGCGAGACCACCCTCGCCCTTGAGCATGTCCGCCACGCGGTGGCCCTCCTGGACGCGCTGCCCGATGACGGCGGCGCCGATCTGTGCGAACCGCTGACCCGGCTCGCCTATGCGGAAGTACAGCTCGAACGCTTCGCCGAGGCCGACCGGCACGCCGATCGCGGCCTCGCCCTGGCACGCCGCACTGGAAGAACCTCAGTGCTGCCTTATCTGTTGCTATGCAAGGCCCAAGTGGGTTCGCACACTGGGCATCTGGCCCACGCGCTGGGGCAGGTGGAAGAGGCGGAGGAGATCGCGCGCGGGTTCGGCAGCGAAGAGTTGCTCGTCCTGACCCTCGGCATCAAGACGCAGGTACTTACGGTCGTCTGCCCGGCCGGGGACCCGCGGCCGATGGCTGCGGCCGACGAAGCCGTGGCCCGCGCCGGCCTGCGCGGGAACTGGCTGGCCACCAATGCCTGGGGGATGATGGGGCTGGCCGCGCTGCTCGCCGGAGACCCCCGTCGCGCGCGCGAGGCAGTGCTGCGGGCAGGTGGACCGGATCTGGCCGGAGTGCAGGTCTCCAAGCGCCCCATGTTCCTGGAGGTCCTGGTCGACGCCTGCCTCACGCTCGGCAAGCGTGAAGAGGCGCTGGCCTGGGCCGAACGCGCCCGGACGGATGCGGAGGCACTGGACCTGCCCGGGCAGCGGGCCGCCGCGCTGCGCTGCGCGGCCTCGGCACGGTGGATGGCGGGCGACCAAGGTGCGGCAGAGCTCTACCTCGAGGCCGCCGCAGAGAGCGAGCGCTCCGGCCTCGGCTTCTGGGCGGCCTACTCACTGCTGCTCGCCGCCAGGGCCATGGCGGGACGTCCCGCCCTCGCCCCGAAGGCCGAGGCAGCCTGGCACCGCGGCTCGGAACTTGCCGAGGCAAGCGGCGCTGGGGCGCTGGTGAGCTTGGCGGAGGCAGTGCGGGCCGAATTGGCGAGCGGGGCTGTGCGGCACGTTCCCCGGCTCGAGGCGCTCGCCGCACTGACCCCGCGGGAACGCGAAGTGGCCAACCTGGTCAGCCAAGGGCTGACCAGCGTTCAGATCGCCGACAGGCTGTTCCTGAGCCGCCGGACCATAGAGTCCCACCTAAGCCGCGTTTACCGAAAGACCGGGGTAACCACCCGGATCGCACTCGCTGTCCTGGTGGCCGGCCATGGCTGAATCCCCCTGCAGATTTCCGGCTCGTCGAGACGGACCATCGTCACATAGGGCGATGCTTCATGACGTTGGACGACCACCGAAAACTCCGAGTTCAGATTCTCGAGAGTGCAGACCCTTGAGGCGCGGTGTCGCAGGAAGCCGCGCAGGAGCGATGACTCCACACATTCCTCCGATCAGGCGCTGGAGCTGGCGACGCGCTACGGCCACACGCAGCGGATCGGCTATCTGCGGTGTCTGCTGGCCGGCATCGCGGCCGTGTCGGGCGACGAGGACCGCTGCCGGGCGCTGGCCGAGCCGGCGATCGCCGAGGCGCAGCGGCTACAAGTGAAGCGCACGGTGCTCTGCGGGCGGCTGGCTTTGGCACGGCTGGAGATGAGCCTGGGCCGCTACGAGGCGGCCTTGGACCTCCTGGAATCGGCGGCGCAAGGGGGCTTCGTCCCCATGCAGGCCGATCTGGACCTGGTGGAGGCGGCCGTCCGGATCGGGCAGCCGGAGCGCGCTGTCGCGTCGCTGGCCCGGATGCGGAGGTGGAACGAGGCGTCAGGGCGGCCGTGGGTCCGCGCCGTGGCGCTGCGCTGCGAAGCACTGATGGCCGGCGACGAAGCCGAACCGTACTTCCGAGAGGCGCTGTGCCTGCACGGCGTGGCCGAGCGTCCCTTCGACCGAGCGCGGACCGACCTGCTGTACGGCCGATGGCTCCGGCGGGCTCAGCGCAAGGCCGAGGCTCGGCCCCGGCTGCGGGCCGCCGCGCAGGCCTTCGACCAGCTCGGTGCGGCGCCATGGGCCGAACGGGCCCGCGCGGAGCTGCGGGCCACCGGCGAGACCGCCGGCTCGGCGGCGGGCGGCGCCGGCCTCAAGCGACTGACGGCCCAGGAGCTCCAGGTGGTCCGGCTCGCGGCGACGGGGCTGTCGAACCGGGAGATCGGCGCCCAGCTCTATCTCAGCCCTCGTACGGTCGGGTACCACCTGTACAAGATCTTTCCGAAACTGGGGATCGCCTCGCGGGGAGAGTTGACGAAACTGGAGCTGTGAGCGGCGGTGTCAGAGCCCGAACTCCGCCAGCTCCGCGCGCGACCGGATGCCGAGCTTGGGGAAGATCTTGTACAGGTGGTACCCGACCGTCCGTGGGCTCAGGAACAGCTGGGCGCCGATCTCCCGGTTGGAGGCGCCGCCGGCGGCGAGCCGGGCGACTTGCAGCTCCTGCGGCGTGAGGGCGGCCACCGGGTTGCGGCGGCCCGCACCGCGGACCGGCCGTGCCCCGGCCGCCCGCAGTTCGTCCGCCGCGCGCTCGGCCCACAACCGCGCTCCGAGGGCGTCGAAGCCCTCGACGGCGGCCTGCAGCCGGTCGCGGGCCTCGGCGCGGCGGCGGTCCGCGCGCAGCCACTGGCCGTACGCCAACTCGGTGCGCGCCCGGCCGTACGGGTCGTCGGCGCCGTCGTGCAGGTCCAAGGCCGCCACGAAGTGCGGCTCGGCGTCCCGGCCGGCGCTCAGCTGTGCCCGGCCGCGCGCCGCCTCGGCGCGCGCCCAGCGCTGGCCGACGGCGTCGGCCCACGCCGAGTACCGGTCCAGGACGGCTTCGGCCTCGGCGAGGTCGCCGGTCCGCACCATCGCCTCCCACTGGTCCGGGGCCGAGGACACCAGCCAGGTCAAGCCGTGTCTGGCCGGCCCGGCCTTCGTCTCGGCGTAGAGATCCGCGGCTTCCTCAAAACGTCCGCGGGCCAGCGCCACGGTCGTCCTGGCGTGGTAGACGAAGCCCAGGATCGGCGACCGGTTGCCGTCCAGCGACTGGGCGAGGGCTTGGCTGCTCCAGAGCTGACAGGCCTGCTCGTCTCCGGTGAAAGCGGCGATCCAGGCCAAGACCGAGGCGACATAGCCGATGCGGAAGGTCTCGTCCGTCGCCTGCGCCATGCGCAGCGCCTCCTGCGCGGACGCCTCCGCGTCCTGGGCGTTCCCAGGTGCATCGAGGCCATCGCCGACAGGAGCAGCGGCTGGACGAGCAGGCCGGCCATTCCTTTCCGGCGGAAGTCTGATTCCACAGCCCGGGCCGATCGCAGGGCGGCCTCGCGGTCGCCGGTCATCAGGAACAGGCCCGAGATGCTCCCGCGTACCGCCGGCACCACGGATCCCGCTCCGGCCTCCAGGGCATCGACGGTGCCGGCCAGAGGTCCCGCGCGCCACGGCTCGGCGCGCAACGCCATCAAGCCCCGGCAGAAATCGAGCAGTGGACCGGAGCCGTCGGGCAGGCCGGCGGACAGCACCCGCACACGCTCGGCCAGCACGTCCTGTTCCGGCCGCGCGCCGGAGTACCAGGCCGCCAGAGTCCCGGAGCCGAGCAACGCCAGACCGGTCTGGAGGTCCTCGGGCAGGGACTGTTCGGCACCGTCGAGATAGATGCGCGCCGCGTCGTGCGGCACCCCGGTCTCGAATTCGACGCCGCCGTGAACCGCCGCCGCCCGGGCCAGGACCATCGGGTCGTCGGTCAGCCGCGCGACCCGGACCGCCAGATCACGGGCGCGCGGCAGATGCCCGGCGTCCAGCGCCGCCGTCGCGGCCTCGGCCAGCCGGCGGGCCTTCGACGCGGATCCGGCCGACAGGTCGGCCGCCCGCTCGAAGGCCGCGGACTTGATAGCCGGCGCGGCCCGTTCGCCGGCTCGCCGCGCCGTGTCCTCCATCGCGGTCGCGATGGCATCGTCGGGACCGACGGCGGTCGCGGCCAGATGCCACACCGCGGCGTCCGCGTCCAGAGTCGCGGCGAGTGCCTGGTGCACTTCCATCCGGTGTTTGACATCAGCCAGGGCCAGCACCGCCGAGCGCACCAGCGGATGCCGGAACCGGACGGTGCCGTCAGGCGTGAGGCGCAGCAGACCGGCCTGCTCGGCCGGGGCGAAATCGATCATCCGCAGGCCGAGCGCGGCCACAGCCGGGGCGATGGCACCGTAGTCCTCGGAGTCGGCGAGCGCGGCGACGAGCAGGCACCGCTGTGCGGCGGTGTCCAGGGCCCGGATCCGCTCCTGGAACGCGGCCTGGACCCGACTGACCGGTGTCGGCGCCGTGAGAGAGAACGGCAGCGGGAGGAACGCTCCGAGGCCGGAGTCGTCGTCGACCTGCCGGGACAGCTCGATCAGTGCCAGGGGGTTGCCGTCCGATTCCTCGACGACCCGGTCGCGGACCGCCAGGGCGAGGCCGTGCCGGTTCCGTGCCACCAGCTGTTCAGCGGCCTCCCGGTCCAGGCCGGTCAGCGGCAGTTCGGCCAGCCCCGCGCCGTGGGCGAAGGCGTGCTCGCCGTCGCGGGCGGCGAAGAGCACCGCGATCTGCTCTGTCTGCAGGCGCCGGACCGCGAACAGCAGGGCATCCGCGGAGGCCTGGTCCAGCCATTGAGCGTCGTCCGCCAGGCACAGCAACGGTCGCCGCGGGGACAGCTCCGGCAGCAGGCTCAGACAGGCCAGGCCCACGAGGAAGCGGTCCGCCGAATGGCCGGTGCCACCGGTCCGGCCCTGCCCGAACGCGTTCCGCAGCGCGTCGGCCTGAAGGATCGGGAGGAGGTCGAGCGCGCCGAGTGCCGGGCCGAGGATCAGATGCAGTGAGGCGTAGGGGAGTTCAGCCTCGGATTCGACTCCGGTGACGTGCATCACGTGGAAGTCCCCGCCAGCCCGCTCCGCGGCGTAGCCGAGCAGCGCCGACTTGCCGATGCCGGCCTCGCCGCGCACCACCAGGGACCGTGCCCGGCCAGCTCGGGCCTCATCCAGCAGCGCGTCGATCACCGCTTGTTCGTCGCCTCTACCGAGGAGCATGGCACGCCGCCGGCGACGGGTTCGACAGCACGGAGCGGATGAAGATCTCCGCGCCGCGCCGAACGCGGTCGGCGGCCGCGTCGATCTCGTCCTGGCCCGCCGTCGCGTGCAGCCACAGGATCCGGGTCTGGGCGATCGGGCTGATCAGCATGTAGGCCAGATCCGGCGGCGCACCGAGGCCCGGCGGGATGTGGCCGAGTTCGGTCCAGCGCTGGAAGTGCGGCGCCAGGCCGGCGACCGTGGCGGCCACGCCGGCGCCGAGCCGGGGGTCATGCACCAGCCCGTCCCGTACCATCACGCTGACCAGCAGCCTGGACTCCAGCCGCGACCAGTTCACGATGAGCCGCCGAACGAGCTCCCTGATGAACTCCGCCGGGTCGGTGTCGGACGTATGGCGGTCGAGTTCCTCCAGCACGTGGACGGCGCTGCTGGGGCCGAGCCCGTCGAGCGCCGCGTCGAAGATCGCTCGCTTGTTGGCGTAGTGCGCGTACAACGCGCCATCGCTCAGGCCGACGGCCCGGGCGATGGCGCGGATCGACGTGCCGTGGTATCCGTTCTCTGCGAACAGCCGAAGCGCCGCGGACCGCAGTACCGCGCTGGTGTCGCAGGCCTCCGCTTTCGGCGGCCGCCCGCGACGGGCGCCAGTCTTCGTCAACGCCCCGCCCCCGTCCCGATCCCGCTGTCGATCAAAAATAACCGATCGCTGGATTATTTTATAACTCGGGACGGCCGCGCGGGCGCCGCATCCGGCCTGCGGCTGCAGATAATGTCGTCCAGGCAGGTCAGGCCGCTACCCCGATCTGCTGTACTCGGCACACCACCTGCCGGGCGCACGCTTGGTCAGGTAGGCGCGAGTACAGCCCGTATGCGGGTCCGGGTGTCGGCGCTCCCGGGTAGGTGCAGCGCACCCACGCCCCGGCCTGGGGCATGGATCTAGTGTGGCGGACATGGAAGGCAACAACGACCTCGGTGACTACCTGCGTGCCCGCCGCGCAGTAATCACGCCGCGGGACGTCGGGCTGCTGGATGGCGGAGACCGGCGGGTGCCGGAGCTACGGCGGGACGAGGTGGCGCTACTGGCCGGAGTGAGCACCGACTACTACATCCGTCTGGAGCAGGGCCGTGAGCGGAACCCGTCCGAGCATGTGCTTCGGGCGATCGCTGCGGCGCTGCGGCTGGACGGCACCGCAGCCGCCCACCTGTTCCGGCTCGGCCTACCCGTCTTCGCCAAGGCGGGCGCGTCGCCGACCGTGCCCGACTTCCACAAGGGCGGCGAGGGCCTGGCCAGCGACCTCGATGACGCCGGTTGAGCAAATCACGGTGCCGGCGCAAGACCGTATCCGGGCTCATGACCAGCCGCAGCCGACGCAACGCCCCGCGCCGCAGCGTGCCAAGCAGCGCCGCCAGCAACGCCCGATCAGCAGGCGCGAAGCGAACCCGTTGACCGCCCAACCGCGCCACTACAAGCTGGCATACCAAACCCTCCCCCACTACGCGGTTAGGTGTTTCCTTGTCTCTCAGCCGTCACCTCACACCTTGCTACTGAAGACGGCGGGGGGGGGGGGGGGGGGGGGGGGGGGCCCCCCCCCCCCCCCCCGGGGGGGCCCCCCCCCCCGCCCCCCCCCCCCCCCCGGGGGGGCCGCGCGAGGGGGCCGGGCGGCGGGGGGGAGGT
>NZ_JBGCCT010000055.1 GCF_041260665.1 Catenulispora sp. GP43
CCCGTTCCGGTTTTTTTCTGTGTGGTCGGGGTTGGCGACGTCCTCCCGCGCGCCGGGCCGGCCCCCCCCCCCCCCCCCCCCGGGGGGGGGGGGGGGGGCCCCGCGACCCGGCCGGGCCGCCGGTCGGGCCGGGCGGCGGATCAGACCCAGTCGGCGATGGTCTCGTGGCCGTCGTGCTTGTAGATCATGACGATGCTCATGTGCAGCGGGTTGTCGTCGAGCGTCAGGGTCTTGCTCGAACCCGATGACGTCGACTTGCTGACCGAGATGGTGTCGTTCACGAGCGAGTCGCGTTGTGCCTGGCTGAGCGAGTCGTGGAGTTTGGTCACGGCTTGCGGGCACGTCGAGGCCTGTTCGATCAACTCCAGCTTGGCCTGCGCGGACGGCTCCAGAATGGCGCACGCCCCGTTCGCGTCGCCCGATCCGACGGCCTTGAAGTACCGCTGGACCGTGGCGCCCTGGTGGCTCAGGAACGTGTGGCAGCCCACGAGGATCGCCAGCAAGGCGACGACGAACCCGACGCCTATTCCGATCTTCTTCCACATGAGTCCCCCCGGGTCATGCCGTCAAAGAGCGCTGACACTATAGGCGGCGACGCGGGACGGGGAAGGCGACTTCCTGCTGCCCGCATCCATCCGGTATGGGCGTGCTCCAAGCCTTGCATCCCGGTTTGGTGACGATGTTTAGGCCCACAAACGCTGTCCGCCCCAGACCCTAGACTTCCGCACATGACCGGAGGGGACCAGGGCGGATACGTGATCGATGGACGGTTCGAGCTGCTGCAGCGGCTCGGCGGCGGCGGTATGGGGTTGGTGTGGCGGGCACGCGACCTGATGCTCCAGCGCGAGGTGGCGCTGAAGGAGGTGCGCTCGCCGGATCCGTCGGTGCACGGCAGTGATCCGGCCGAGCAGCGCGTCGTGCGCGAGCGGGTGCTGCGCGAGGCGCAGGCGCTGGCCCGGTTGCAGCATCCGAACGTCGTCACGATCTTCCACATCGTCGACTCCCACGAGCTCGCGCACCCCTGGCTGGTGATGGAGCTGGTGACCGGCGGGTCGCTGGACGGGCTGCTCGACGAGCGCGACCTGACGGTGCCCGAGGCGCTGCGCATCGGCCGGGGCCTGCTGGGCGCGCTGCGGGCGGCGCACGCCGCCGGGATCCAGCACCGCGACGTGAAGCCGGGCAACGTGCTGCTGCGCGGCGACGGTACACCGGTGCTCACCGACTTCGGCATCGCCGCGCTGGAGGCCTCGCCGGGGCTGACCGCGACCGGGATGCTGATCGGCTCGCCGGAGTACATGGCGCCCGAGCGCGTCCACGGCGTCGAGGGCGATCCGCGCTCGGACCTGTGGTCGCTGGCGCTGCTGCTGTACGTCGGCCTGGAGGGCCGCAACCCGCTCAGCCGCGAGACCACCATCGCCACGATCGCCGCGGTCTCCGAGGGCTACGTCCCGCCGCCGGTGCGCAGCGGCCCGCTGGGGCCGGTCCTGAGCGCGGTGCTGGTCCCGGACCCCGCGCGCCGACCCTCGGCCGAGCAGCTGGACGCGATGTTCGCCCATGTCGAGGCCGGCGGGAGCGTGGGGGCCTTCCAGCCGACGGTGCCCGCGCAGCGCATGCCGGACAACGCCGCCGCGCAGGGCTACGACGAGTGGCTGACGCGGCAGTACGCCAACACCGGCCAGAACCCGATGCCGGTCACCGACCAGCTGCCCGGCGGCTCCGGGCCCCGTCCGCCGATGAACCCGTACGGCAACAGCAACGGCAACGGCCCCGGCAACGCCACTGGCAACCATGCCTACGCCACCGGCAACCCCGCCTACGCCTACGGCGGCATGAGCCCGGAAGCCGCCGAGCGCTACCGCTCCAAGGCGTTCCGCCTCACCACGATCTCCACGGTGGCCGTGCTGGGGGTGATGGGCTTCTCGGTCTGGGCCACGACGCGGGCGGAGAACCACGCGAACCAGGCCGCGAACAACAACGCGGCGAACAACATCCCGACGTTCTCCATGCCCGCGGTCCCCGACACGCAGGCCGCTGCCGGATCCACGTCGCAGGCCCCGATCGCCGCCGCGTCCACGGCGGCCGGCGGCGACTCGGCGGCGACGCAGCACCTGCTGACCCCCGCCGGGGCCCGGGCCGTGATCAAGCAGATCCTCGCGGTCAGCGGCGGCAGCCGCGTCGTGTCGATGACCATCTACGACGACCACGCGAGCTTCGACGTGGTGAAGAAGGACGACTCGGGGGTCTACGACACCTACGACTTCGTCAACGGCAAGGCCGGGTTCTCGATGACCGGCGACGCCCTGGACCAGGGCGAGCCGGCGCTGGACCCGTACACGGTGAACTGGGACGCGCTGCCGGGGCTGCTGAAGGACGCCGACGCCACGCTGAACGTCAAGAACCCGAAGTACCACTACGTGGTCGTGGACTCCGACATCATCGACCACACCCTGAGCCTGAAGGTCTACGTCGGGGACGACTACCGGAGCGGGTATCTGTCGGCGGATTTGAAGGGCAAGATCCTCGAGCGGTACCCGCAGGAGTGACCGAGCGAGTAAACAAGAACGGTGAGGGAACCCGCCATACCTGACGAAGACCCGCGCTACTACGCGCACGCCGCGACGGTCAGCGCGCGCCGGTACGAGGTCCCGGCGGTCCCGGGCGACTGGGACACCGGGATGCTGCGGGTCATCGCCGATCCGGATCTGCTCGCCGAGCTGATGCCGCCCCGGCGCGGACCGGTACAGGGACCGGCGGTGCGGGGCGGCGACAGCCACTCGGATCTGCTTCTGGAGGACCTGTGGTGGCCGGCTGCCGAGGTCGCCGCGCCCGCCGGGGCCACCGGGGCCGCCGGGGCCCCGGAGTCTGCCGCGACCTCCGCTGCCGCTGAGGCTTCCGCGCCTGCCGCTAAGCCGGGCAGCGCGCTGGCCGACATGCCTGTCGCCGAGCTGGCCACCAAAACCGGCAGCGTGCCTGCCGCCAGATCGGCCAGCACGCCGGCCACCAAACCAGCCGGCGCCGCGCGCTCCTCCACCGCGATGGCCGCCGCGACGGTGGTCTCCCGGGTCGGCGGCATGCTCGCCCAGGCCCTGCAGGCCGCGGCGCTCGGTTCCTCGGTGCTGGCGACCACGTTCACCGTCGGCAACACCCTGCCGAACATGATCTACTTCCTGGTCATCGGCGGCGCGCTGAACGCGGTGTTCATGCCGCAGCTCGTCGCGGCCATGCGGCGCGATCCCGACGGCGGCGCGGCCTACGTCAACCGGCTCCTGACCCTGGTGTTCTGCGCGCTGCTCGCGGTGACGGCGGTGGCGACGGTCGCGGCGCCGTGGATCGTGGCGGCCTCGGCCGGAAGGCTGGACTCCGTCCACCGCGCGCTCGCCGTGTCCTTCGCGCGCTACTGCATGCCGCAGATCTTCTTCTACGGGGTCTTCGCCGTGGTCGGCCAGGTGCTCGGCGCCCGGGGCCGCTTCGGCCCGGCCGCGTGGGCGCCGGTGCTGAACAACGTCGTGGTGGTCGCGGTGTTCGCCGGGTTCATCGCGGTCGGTGGGGGAGCGGGGCAGAGCGCCGACGGGCAGGCGGTCCTGAGCACGTCGCAGAGCATGTTCATCGGCCTCGGCACCACCCTCGGCGTCGCCGTGCAGGCGGCTGTCGTGCTGTGGTTCCTGGCCGGCTCCGGCGTCCGCTACCGGCCGCGTTTCGACTGGCGCGGCGCGGGTCTGGGCCGGGCCGCAGCACCGGCGAAGTGGACGCTGGCCTACATGCTGGTCGGCCAGGCGGTGAACGTGCTCGTGATGAGCTTGGCCACCGGCGTGGACCAGGCCTATCCGCATTCGGCCGTCGGCTATGCCGCCTACTCCAAGGCCCAGCAGATCTGGATCCTGCCGCAGTCGGTCATCACCGTGTCGCTGCTGACGATGCTGCTGCCGCGGATGAGCCGCGCGGCGGCCGACGACGACCCCGCGGCGGTCCGGCGCGACCTGTCGCTCGGACTGCGGGTCTCGGGGGCGGCGATCGTGCCGTGCGCGTTCGCGTTCCTCGCACTGGGACCGCAGTTCGCCACCGTCCTGTTCGGCTACGGCAAGACCAGCCTGCCGCAGGCGCACGGGATCGGGTTCATGCTCGCGGCCTCGGGCCTGGGCCTGATCCCGTTCTCGGCCCAGTACGTGGTCCTGCGTGGTTTCTACGCGTTCGGCGACACCCGCACCCCCTTCACCGTCGGCCTGATCACCGGTGCGGCCAACGCCGCGATCGCGATCGGGGCGAGCGCGCTGCTCGGCGGCACGCGGTGGCCGGTGCTGGTGATGGCCGCCGGTTCCGGGCTGTCGTCGGCGATCGGCCTGGGCTGGTCCGTGCGGCGCCTGCGGTCCCGCCTGGGCGGTCCGGCCACAGCGAAGCCCGGCAAGGGCGTGTCACGGGTCTACCGCCGGCTGCTGCTGGCCGCGACCGTCGCCGGGGTGGTCGGCTACGCCGCGGCGCAGGACGTCGGGGCGCTCGCCGGGACCGCGCGCCCCGGCTCGCTGCTGGCCGCCGCGGCGGGCGGTGCGGCTCTGGTGGTTGTCTACGTTTTGGCGGCCAAAGCGCTGCGCGTCGCGGAGGTGGACCGGATGACCGGCCGTATCAGGGCCCGCATCACAGGGTTGATTCCCCGCGTCGGATGACATGATTGCGGCGAAACGTCCTGACCTGCCAACCAAGAAGTTACCCAGTCGTCAAAACTCGTTGGTAACTTGGCCTTCACAGGGTCCTGATGGGGTGCCATTCTCTTCCGCAGCGCACCCCCCATCCACCCCCACATGGAGGTTCCCTGTGCTCCCTCGTCCCCACAAGCGGACGCGGACGCGACGCCCCGCGCTCAAGCGCGTGCTCCTCGTCCTGGCCTCCGTGACGGCCGCCTTCACGACCGTGATGGCCACCGACGCCTCGGCCGCCAGCGGCGTGAACTACGTCGCGCTCGGTGACTCCTACTCCTCCGGCGTCGGCTCCGGGTCGTACATCTCGTCGTCCGGCAACTGCCTGCGCAGCACGCTGGCGTACTCGCAGCTGTGGGCCAACGCGCACAGCCCGGCCAGCTACACCTCGGTGGCCTGCTCCGGCGCGACCACCTCCGACGTGCTCAGCAGCCAGATCTCGGCCCTGAGCTCCTCGACCAACCTGGTGTCCATCACCATCGGCGGAAACGATGTCGGCTTCTCCTCGGTGATGCAGACCTGCGTGCTGGACTCCGACAGCGCGTGCCTGAGCGCGATCAACACCTCGGTCGCGCAGGCCAAGTCGGTGCTGCCGGGCAAGCTGGCGAACACCTACTCGGCCATCCGCAACGCCGCCCCCAACGCGCGCGTCGTGGTGATGGGCTACCCCGAGTTCTACGACCTGGGCAACTCCTGGATCTGCCCGGGCCTGTCCACCACGGACCGGACCGCGCTGAACAACGCCGCGGACACGCTGGACGGCATCATCCAGACCGCGGCCCAGAACGCCGGCGACTCCTACGCCGACGTGAAGAGCCGGTTCTCCGGCCACGAGCTGTGCGACTTCTTCAACGAGTGGCTGCACTCGGTGAACGTCACCGACGTCACCGAGTCCTACCACCCGACCGCCGACGGCCAGTCCGGCGCCTACCTGCCGGCGATGGACTCCGTCACCGGCTGAGAAGCGCACCGAGCGCATCCCTGATACGCGGACCGCGCCGGCCCCACGGAGGGGGCCGGCGCGGTCTGTCGTCTCCGCGTTCGTTTCCGCGTTCGTCTGCGCGTCGGCGCGCTCACAGCTCCCGCAGGACCGCCGGCAGCCGGGTGTGCCGCGGCCGGTCCGGCACGTTGGCCACGGCCTGCGGCAGCGCCGAGCCGGCGCCGTGCACGATCGACAGGTGCCGCTCGGCCAGCCCGCACAGGCCGTAGACCAGGGCCCGGGTCAGGCTGCCGGAGGACGGGCCGTCCAGCACCACCACCGCCGCCGGCCAGGTGCCGCCCAGCGCCTCGCGCGCGGTCAGCGCCTGGACCTGCTCGGTCCCCAGGCGCTCGCGCAGCGCCCGGGTGACGGTCTCGGCGCCGGCCTCGCCGCCGGCCCGGATGGTCACCACCTGGATGTCCTCCGGGGCCAGCCCGAAGGTGCGCGGGATGGAGTCGGCGGCCAGCTGCACGGCGCGCGCCACCGCCTCGGAGGCGTCCCGCACCGGCACGATCACCAGCCGCTTCTCCGGGTCCTGCTCCGGCGGCGGCAGCTCGCCCTCGCGCAGCGAGAAACGCAGGTCGGTCAGCGGATGCGGCTCGGAGTCGGCGGCGCGCACCCGCGGCACCCGGCCGTCGGAGGTGTAGGCCATCAGCGATTCCGAGCGGGTCTCGACCAGGTCGCGGAACGGCTGGCCGGGGCCGGCCGGGCCGGGCTCGGCGGGGTCGCCGGCCAGCAGCACGCGCATGCCCTCGGGGACCGCGTCGAGCAGCGCGGCCAGGGCCTCGGCGTCGATCTGGTGGGCCGCGGAGACGACGACCAGGCCGGGCTGGGGCTCGGCGAACGCGACGGCCGGGGGTTCGGGGGCGGCTTCGGGCTCTGCTTCGGTGGCGGCTCCGGCCCCGGCACCTGCCTCAGCGCCGGTATCGGATTCGGCACCAGTTTCGGATTCGGCACCGGCACCGGCACCGGCACCGGCACCGGCTTCGGAATCAACCGAGGCCGCGGCGCCCGCATCGCCATCGGCGGCTGCCGCGGTCGCCGAGTCGCCCGCGGCGCGCTGGCCGGGCACCTTCTCAGCGTCCGCCGCCTCTCCGCGCCCGAGCGAGGCCAGATACTCCTGGACTGACAGCACCGTCAGCTCGGTCCCGCCGAGCTCCCGGTTCAGCGTCCGCACGCTCGCGGCGTTCCCGCCGATTATCGCCACCGGCACCCCGGCCGCCGCGGCGGCCTCGGCGAACCCGGCGATCTGCGCCGTCTTGGCGATCCCCGGCGCGGTGGCGACGAGCGTCAGGCCGTAGGACCCGACCGTGTCGCGCAGCTCGCCGTGGATCCGGTCGCCGGAGGCGTCCAGCCGGTCCCAGGCCTCGCCGAGCGGCTCCGGCGTGGCCAGCAGCCGCTGTACGGCCTCGCCGACGCCCTCCTCGGCGAACGCGTAGCGCTCCCTGCTGATCATCAGGCCGGAGGCGCCGCTCGACTCCTCCGAGCCGCCGTTGCCGTCCTCGTCCTCCTCCTCGCCGGCGTTGGAGAACGCGAGCATGTCGCCCTCCTCCAGCGCCGCCTGAAGCGCCCCGGCCGGGTCGCCGAAGCCGAGGCTGCCCAGCGCCGAGCACAGCACGTCGGCCGGCTGCGCGGTGTGCCCGTCCAGGGCCGCGCGGTCCAGCAGCCAGCCCAGCACCGCCCGCGCGCGGCGCGGGTCCTGCGGGCCCGCGGTGCCGCCGAGCACGCTGCGCGCGAACCCGTCGGCGGCCTCGGGGCGCACCCCGGGCACCCCGAGGATCAGCCACGGGTCGGCGGCCAGCCGGGCCGCGGCCTGCTCGCCGAGCGCCGCGGCCACCCGCGGGGCCAGGTCGCCCGGGGCCCCGGCGGAGGCCAGGAGCTCGTCCAGGGACGGTGCGTCGGGTTCGGTCATCGTCACTTCTCGTCCTATCCGTCCTGCGGTGCGGTGGTACTGGATCTAGCTGGGTCTACAGGTTCTGCGAGTGCTGGGACACCAGCCGCGGCCGGGCCGGCTGCCAGGTGTGCTCCGGGTACCCGATGTCGGGCTCGGAGACGTCGTCGAGCGCCTCGCGGATCTCCCGGGGCAGCGTCAGCTGCTCGGCGCTCAGGCAGCCGCGCAGCTGGGCCACGGTGCGCGGGCCGACGATCGGGGCGGTGACGCCGGGCCGGTCGCGGACCCAGGCCAGCGCCACCTCCAGCGGGGCCACGCCCAGGCCGTCGGAGGCGATCATCACCGCGTCGACGATGCCGTCGCTCGGGCCGTCCAGGTAGGGCTCGACGAAGGGGGCGAACATCGCCGAGGCGGCGCGGGAGTCGGCCGGCACCCCGGAGCGGTACTTGCCGGTCAGCACCCCGCGGCCCAGCGGGGACCAGGGGAGCAGGCCGATGCCCAGGTCCACGGCGGCCGGCTGCACCTCGCGCTCGATGCCGCGCTGCAGCAGCGAGTACTCCATCTGGGCCGAGGCGATCGGGGCCCGGCCGAAGTCGGCGGACTGCCAGGTCGCGGCGCGCGCCAGCTGCCAGCCGGGGTAGTTGCACACGCCGACGTAGCGGGCCTTGCCGCTGGACACGGCGGTGTCCAGCGCGGACAGGGTCTCCTCCAGCGGGGTGGCGGGGTCGTAGGCGTGCAGCTGCCACAGGTCGATGTAGTCGGTGCCCAGGCGCTTGAGGGAGCCCTCCAGGGCGTTCAGGAGGTGGCGGCGGGAGGCGTCGAAGCGGCGCGGGCCGAACGGGACGCTCACCGCCTTGGTGGCGATCACCACGTCGGACCGGATGCCCTCGACCATCCGGCCGATGATGTACTCGGCGTCGCCGTCGCCGTACACGTCGGCGGTGTCGATCAGGGTGCCGCCGGCGTCCAGGAAGGTCTTGAGCTGGTCGGCGGCCTCGTGCTCGTCGGTGTCCCGCCCCCAGGTCATCGTGCCCAGCCCCAGCCGGGACACGCGCAGTCCCGTCCGCCCCAGGTGTCGCTGCTCCATGACAGGTGACGCTATCGGTTGCCGGGGACACCGCGTGGGCGGCGTCACCATCGCGCCGCTTCCTACTGACGAGTAATATCACCGGCGACGGCGCCGCGACCGCGCGAGCCGACTGACGGGTGCCACCGGCCGGTGGTCCAGCGGACAGGAGTGGGCGATGAAGCTCGGCGTGAACATGGGCTACTGGGGCGCGGGCAACGACGCCGAGAGCCTGCAGGTGGCCAAGGAGGCCGACCGGCTCGGCTACGCGGTCTGCTGGGCCGCCGAGGCCTACGGCAGCGACGCGGCCACCGTCCTGACCTGGATCGCGGCCCACACCGAGCGGATGGACGTGGGCTCGGCCGTGTTCCAGATCCCGGCCCGCACCCCGGCGATGACCGCGATGACCGCGGCCACCCTGGACACCCTGTCCGCCGGCCGGTTCCGCCTGGGCCTGGGCGTCAGCGGGCCGCAGGTCTCCGAGGGCTGGCACGGCGTGCCCTTCGCCGCGCCGCTGGGCCGCACCCGGGAGTACGTGGCCATCGTCCGCAAGGCGCTGACCCGCGAGCGCCTGACCTACGAGGGCAAGCACTACACGCTGCCGCTGCCCGGCGGCCCCGGCAAGCCGGTGAAGCTGACGGTGCACCCGGTCCGCGAGGCCATCCCGGTCTACCTGGCCGCCATCGGCCCGAAGAACCTGGAGCTCACCGGCGAGATCGCCGACGGCTGGCTGCCCGTCTTCTTCAGCCCCGAGCACGCCGGGGAGCACCTGGAGCACATCAAGGCCGGACGCGCCAAGGCGGGCAAGAGCGGCCTGGAGGGCTTCGACATCGCCCCGACGGTCCCGACGGTGATCGGCGACGACGTCCAACTGTGCGCGGACCTGGTGCGCTGGTACGCGGCGCTGTACATCGGCGGCATGGGCAGCAAGGAGCAGAACTTCTACAACCAGCTCGCCTGCCGCATGGGCTACGAGAAGGAAGCCGACGAGGTCCAGCAGAAGTACCTGGCCAAGGACTACGCCGGCGCGGCCGCGGCCGTCCCGTTCGAGTTCATCGACCGCACCAGCCTGATCGGCCCGAAGGAGCGGATCGCCGAGCGGATGGTCGCGTACAAGGAGGCCGGGGTGACCACGCTGAGCGTGGGCGCGGCCTTCGGCGACCTGGAGACGCGCGTCGGCATTGTGCGCGCGGCGGTCGAGGCTGCCGAAATGGCGGCAATCTCCTGAGAAACGGGTAAGGACCCTGGCTTCGTCGTCCATGGTCATCGACGTGCGGTCGGATTGTCACTAAAATCGCGGTCGTGCCGAATGCGAGTTTCCCAGGTGTCGAGTCCGTCATCGACGATATCGCCAAATGCGAACTCAGATATCGCGATCGGGCGGAGGAGGGGCTCCTCAGCGAGGAGGAGCTCCTGGAACTTCTGGACGGCTATCTTCCGCCACTGATCTACGCGTTCGACACGCAGGTCCCCCCGCCCCGTGAACGCGGCGGGGCTCTGGCCCTGCAGAAGGAGTTCTACGAGTGGCGCGGCACGACCACCGGCGACCTTGAGGCCCGCCGCGCCGCCGTCATCCGCTCCTACCTGGCCTCCGAAACGGAGCGTCGCGGCCAGTTCCGGCTCAGCCGCTCCCAGAACGGGCGAATAGCCGCCCACTACGACGCCCTGGGCGAGGAGTTCCTGGCGCTCGGCCTGCCCGGCCACGCGGTCCTGGTGTTCCAGGTCGCGGCAGACCTCTACGCCTCGCTCCAGCAGAAGTCCAGGCGTCAACGTTCACTGTTGAGCGGGCGCCGTGCCCAGCATGAGGCGCGGACGCACAGCGCACTGCGTTTCCTGGACGCGGCCTACGACGCGATCTGCGGATACGGCTACCGGCCCTTTCGGATGCTGGGC
Organism: Catenulispora sp. GP43; assembly: GCF_041260665.1. NCBI lineage: Bacteria > Bacillati > Actinomycetota > Actinomycetes > Catenulisporales > Catenulisporaceae > Catenulispora > Catenulispora sp. GP43. The sequence continues at coordinate 10,518 of NZ_JBGCCT010000055.1, forward strand.
TGGATGGTGCTCACCCTGGCGGTGTTCAGCGTGGTCGTCTGGCTGACCGGCTCGCCGGGGTACGCGGAGTCGCTGCACGCCTGCCTGATCGACTTCCTGAACCCGCTGGGCCTGGGCGACGTGGAAGGTATTTTCAGCGGCACCGCCCAGATCCTGTTGATCATCGAGAGCTACATCGGGAGCATCTCGATGGCGATCTTCTTCGCGTTCCTGGTCAGGGATTAGGCGAGTTAGGGCGGGATAGGGCGAGATAGGGCGGGATCCTCAGAGCACGGGTGCTGACACGGGATCGGTCCGCGCCGGCTCGGGCACCGTCGTCGTCCGCGTGAGCAGATACAGCGATCCCATGCCCATCAGCGCGGTCATCGCGCCCAGCAGCACCCGGAAGTCGACGACCGCCACCAGAGCCGCACCGACGGCGATGGCGGTGGTCTGGGGCAGCGAGATCATCATGTCGAGGGCGGCGCTGGTGCGGCCCATGACCTCGGGCGGGGTGGTGCGCTGGAACAGCGTCATCAGCCCGGCGATGATCCACGGCAGGCTGACTCCGACCAGCATGACGCCCAGGCCCGCCGCCGCCACGGACGGCAGGCAGCAGGCGGCGAAGCCGAGCCCGGCGGCCGCCATCCCCAGGGCGATCAGCCGGCTTTCGCCGAGGCGGCGCATCAGCGGCCCGGCCAGCAGGCCCGCGGCGATGGCGCCGAGGCCCTGGAACGACTCGATCACTCCCACGAAGGTGGGCTTGCGGTGCAGTCCCTGGTCGACGATGGCGAACAGCACCGACTCGGAGAGCCCGAACGCGAGCACGCAGAGCACAGCTGCCGCAGTCGCCTGGCGCAGGATCGGCATGCCGAGGATCTGCCGTACTCCGGCGGACAGCTCGCCCCTGAGCCGCTTCTTCTCGGCAGGCGGCGTCGGGGCCGCCTCCCGGGTGCCGATGGCACGCAGGAGCAGCGACGCGAGCACGAAGGTGGCGACGTCGCCGAAGACCAGCGGCGCGATGCCCCATGCGGCGAGCACCCCGGCTCCCAGCAGCGGGGAGACCAGGCGCAGGCCTTGAAGGACGGTCTGGAGCAGGCCGTTGGCCTGGCCGAGCTGCTCGGCGGGAATCAGGGTCTGGGTGTAGGCGGTCATCGCGGCCCCGGTCACGCTGCTGAGCACGCCGTAGCCGAACATCACCGCGTAGATCAGCCACACCCCGCTCCGGTCGTGGACCAGGAGCAGGGGCAGCACCGCGAGCCCGGTGACCAGGTTCAGGATCGTGATCAGCGGCCGCCGCCGGACGCGGTCCACGACCACGGCCCCGGCCGGGGCGAGCAGGCTGCCGAGGATGAAGACGAAGAAGGACAGGCCGGCCTGGGAGCTGCTCCCGGTCAGCTGCTTGATCCAGATGCCCAGCGCGATCCACATGACGTTGTCGCCGAGGACGTCGACGAACCGCGCGAGGACCAGCAGGCGTATGTCCCGGTGCCGGAGCAGCTCCCTCATGGCCTCAGCCCTCTTCCGTCTGGATGGCGTCGAACGGGAACATGAACTGGATGAGCTCGATGGGCACGCTGCCCGCGGGCCGCAGGCCGGGATCCTCCAGGCGCTCGCGGTAGCGGAAAAGCACGGCGACCAGCTCCTCCTGGAACGCCTCGGCCTCCTCGGGGGTGAGGTAGAAGACCGCTTCGGAGACTCCGGTTATCTTCCGCCAGTCCTCGGGGAAGCTGCCCCGCAGCGAGTTGACCCGGGCGAGCTTGGCGAGCCACCGCTCCCAGAGCACTGAGGTGAGCACGCCGGCCGCGATCCGGGCTTCGGGCTCCTCCATGCCGCTCTCGTCGTAGCCGAAGCCGATGTGGGCCCGCTGCCAGGGCCGTCTGCGGCCGGGGCCGCCGCCGGCTTCCTCGACGAAGCCGTACTTCGCGAGCGTGCGCAGGTGGAACGCGCAGTTGGTGGGCGACTCGCCGATCATCTCGGAGACCTCGGTCGCGGTCAGGGGCTCACGCCGGGAGAGCGCCTCCAGGATGGCCAGGCGGGTCGGGTGCGCGACCGCGCGCATGGCCTTGGGGTCTGAGAGTTGGCGGTGGTGCGTCCGCTCCTCGGAAGTCACGTTTCGAAAGACTACGCTCGAAAGAGTTCTTTCGACAAGCGTGGTGGTGCGGGGGTGCGGGGGCGCGGGGAGGTGCGGTTTGTTGTGGTTTAGAGGCTTTTACGGCTTCGCGTATGGTTTGCGGGATCCGTTGGTGGCGCGGGTCGAGTGTGCCTCGGGTTGTGTGGGGGCGGCGGTGGTGTGGGCAGGTGGTCGGGTCTACTGCCACAGGCCACAGTCAAGAGCAAGGTCAAGAGCTAAAGGCGCCGCCGGAGGCAATGCCACGTAGCTTAGTTTGATCTTGTTGCTGTGGCTGGGTGGTGCCGGATGGTGGGTGGGGTGTGGTGGCGGGTGCCGGTGTCGGTGGTT
>NZ_JBGCCT010000056.1 GCF_041260665.1 Catenulispora sp. GP43
TTCCGATCGGCTGCGACCCGGCGTTGTCAGGTCTTGCTTTGTTTTTCTTTTTTCTTGTCTTGCTTCGCTTTAGATCTTAGCAGATCCTCTGCGTTCTTCGCAATTTCGGCTTTCGCTTGATTGCGATTCGCTTCGGTCAGGAATTCGCTCCCTGTTCCTCGGCGGTTCCCAGACTTTATCCGACAGCGCGGCCGGCGGCCAAATCGCCACCTGGAGGGTCCTGACGCCGCTGTCAGGTGCCCGTGGGGTCGGGGCACCTGACAGCGTTCTGACCGGGGTCGGGCTACTGCCGAACGGCCTGCGGCCGCCCGCCCGCCGTCGACCCGGACTGCCGCCTGGCGTCCGTAGCCTTCGGGGACTCGCCTGCAATGTGCGCTGCCAACGGCACGACGCCGCCGGGCTCCAGCGAGTCGATGGAGACGTGACCGGGAACGCCGATCACTCCGGCGCCCTGCTGGGCGATGACGTTCGGCAGCGCGGCCGGTCCGCCGAGCAGGTGCAGCGCGTACAGGCTCGCCGACTCACCGCCCAGGTAGGCCAGCAGGGCCGGGCTCATGCCGGAGGGGTTCGTGAGCAGGAGCGGGCCGCCTCGGTGGCCCACCATCGCGCCCCCGGACAGGGCGTCGGGCCAGCTCAGGCCGGTTGCGACCGCGGCGTCGGTCTCGCCGCTGAAGAAGGTCTGCGCGACCATCATGGAGGTGGCGTACCGGGTGCTGCCGGCCAGTGGCAGCCGGCTGATCTGGCTGGGCCAGCGCGGCATCTCGTGGTTCTGGTAGCCGGCGATCAGTGCCTTGTCCCCCGGGCCGCCCACGGTGATCAGCTGGGTGCCGCCCGAGCTCGGGTCGGGGTTCAGGCCGTTGAGGTATGCCGCGGTGTCGGGGGGCATCGTCGCGCCCTCGGTCAGCAGTACGGGCAGGCCCGTGGCCCCCGCCGACAGCGCGTCGGGGAAGTCCGCGCCGGTCGCGATGATCACCGTGCGGGGGTGCGGGTCGACGACGCGCGCGATCGCCACCGCGGTGCCGTACCGGGTGTCCCCGGCCAGTCGTTCGACCTGGTAGTGCTTCGCCGCCAGCGCCTGGGCGACCGCCGGGGACAGCGCCGACGTGCCGCCGAGCAGGTAGACCTTGCCGCCGGGCGCCAGGACCCGGCTGATCTCGGCCGCGACGCCGGCGTTGAGCGACCCGGTCGGGGTGACCAGCAGCGGTGCGTTCTCGTGGACGGCCAGCGCCGAGCCGCCGAGCGCGTCGGCGAAGTTGTCGTCGCGTGCCAGCACGACCGCGCCGGCCTGAGCGCGCTTCGGGTCGGCGGTGTCGCCGTGGTTCGCGAAGTTCAGTTGGGAGGCCGCGATCGCGGTCGCGTGCCGGTCGGGACCCCACTCGCGCACGACGTGGGTGGTCGCCGGCGAGACGGTCCACGTGGGGTCGTCAGCGTCGGGGATGCTTCCCACCGCGGCACCGCCGCCGGCCGGGATCTCGACGATCTCGTTGAAGACAGGGTTCTCATAGGCGAGATACCTGCCGTCGGGCGACCACGCCGGCTTGGTCGCGCCGTTCTGCTCCTGGGTGATCTGGGTCAGTCCGGTCCTGCCGTCGGCGCCGACGCTGAACAGCTGCGGGACTCCGTTGGCGTCGTTCCGGACGAAGACGATCCTCGTGCCGTCCGGCGAGTACGCAGCCTGCGCGGCGTTCGCGATCAGAAGCGACGTGGTGCCGTTGCTGAACCGGTAGGTGTCGGGCGGACCGGTCACCTTGTCGCATTGGAGGATCACGCTGTAGTCCGGTGCGATGCTCGGGAACTCGTCACCCTGGCAATTGACGTCCCTGGTCGACGCGGGTCCAAGCGGGAGGACGTAGCCGTGCCCGGCCTGCGAGCCGTCGGTCGCGAAGGACACCAGACCGGTGTCGGGGGTGAACGCCACCATGAAGGAGCCGTCCGGGCTCACCGCGGGCTCGCTGTACAGGGCGTTCTCGTCGCCCGCGATGCCCGTGGCGACCTTCTGCCGCCCGGTGCCGTCGGGGCGGACGCTGGAAATACCGGGGCCGGATGTCGACAGCAGCCGGGTCCCCAGAGGCGTCCACGCCGTGCGGCCGGTGTCGCCGGCTGTCGTGCTGGCCGGCGGCGTGCTCCCCGAAGCGGGGAGCGGAACGGTGGCGATCTGTGTGCCGCCGGTACCGCGTCCCGGGTTGGAGATCACCGCCTGGCCGCGGCGGAAGGTGATCGGGGCGATGCTGCCGGACGGGGCCGCCGGCGGCAGGCCGGTCGGCGCGCCGACCGGGGCGGGGCCGGTGGCGTTGTACCGCACCAGGCCCTGGACTGTCTGACCGGTGAAGCCGACCGCACGGAAGTGGGCCTCGAACTGCGTCACAGCGCCACCGCTCCAGGCCAGCTGGTCGATGGTGAAACTCCCCGTCTGGTACTCGCTGCCGCCGTTGAGTTCCAGCACCGGAGCAGTCCCTGATCCGGCATAGGTCGCGTTGTTGTACGTCGTACCGGCCGCGAGCGGGGCACCGTTCTCGGCGTTCGCGAACATCACGGAGAACGTCGCGCCGCCCGGCAGACCGCTGACGTTCGCGGTGACCTCGGACGTCGAAGCGTTCTGCACGCCGCTCACGGCCACCGTCTGGCCTGGCGGCACGGCCTGTCCGGTCCAGTTCACGACCGGGTAGTCCGTGGGCGAGGAATCCACGGCGACCTCGGTCGCCGGCGGATCGCCCGCGGACGCCGGCGAGGTGGCGGCCAGGGCCGACATCACCGAAGGTCCCAGAGCGGTGAGCGTCCCCACCGCGATTACAGAAAGACGTTGCGCGCGCATTCGCGCCCCTCCCCGGGTATGCGGTCCCCAATGGACCGCGCGCGGTCCATTGGGGACCCCGCGCGCGCGATCTTACATTCGCGCATCGGCACATGGACGCTTGTATTCAGCCCTCGCCGGGGAGGGCGGCTTCCCGCGCGCGACGGCCGCAGACCCCGCCCCTCGTGTCGCCGGAGCGTGCGGAAGGAACGAGAGTTGGAGACGTGGCCCACGACCGAGGAACCAGCGCGCCCGAGGAGGCCGCGGCGGTAGCCACAGCGGGTGCAGGCGGGTCCGCCGCGATGCCCAGGCGGTCGCGCCGTCTGCTGACCGGAGCGTACGCGCTGATCGCCGTGGCCGTCCTGGTGGACCTGCTCACCGGGCCCAAGACCACGGTCTCGCCGATCCTCGCCGCGGTCCCGGTGCTGGCGGCGGCGGACGCCAGGTCCGCGCGGGTGCCGCTGGTCGCCGGAGCGCTCGCGGTCGTCGCCGTCGTGCTGCTCGCCCTCGGCAACCAGGACGTGTCGGCCGCCGTCCACGTCGAGGCGGTGGCGGCCGTGGTGGCTGTCACCTTGGCGAGCACCGCCGGCGTGATTCTGACAGCGTCACGGGAACGGGTGCTCGAGCAGGTCCGCACGGTCGCTGAAGCGGCCCAGCGGGCCCTGCTGCGTCCCGTCCCGGGCAGGATCGGCCGGCTGCGGATCGGCGTGCGTTACCTGGCTGCCGCGGCGGAGGCCAGGATCGGCGGGGACCTCTACGAGGTTCTGGAAACCCCGTACGGCACCCGCGTGCTGCTCGGTGACGTGCAGGGCAAGGGCCTGGCCGCGGTCGAGACCGCCGCGGACGTCCTCGGTGCCTTCCGGGCGGACGCCCGGATCGAACCGGACCTCGCCCGACTCGCGGAGCACTTGGACAGCACACTCGCGCAGAGCCGGCAGGACGAGCGGTTCGTCACCGCGGTGCTGCTCACGGTCCCGCCGGCGCAGGACCTGGTGGAGGTCGTCAACTGCGGCCATCCGCCTCCGCTGCTGCGGCGCCGCTCCGGGACCGTGATCGAGGTCGAGCCACCCGCCTACGCACCGCCACTGGGGCTGCGAGCGCTCACCGGTGTCGCCTACCGCGGCAGAACGGTCGACCTCGAACCCGGCGACCTCCTTCTGCTCTACACCGACGGTGTCTCGGAAGCGCGCGACGCCGACGATCGGTTCTACCCGCTTGCTGCCAGGCTGGTGTCGTTCGGCGCGGAGGAGCCCGACGTGGTTCTCGACAAGCTGCTCGCGGACGTGGTGGCCTACTCCGCCGACGGGATGACCGACGACGCGGCCCTGCTCGCTGCCCGGTACCGCACTTGATCGCGCGCTTAGCGTGGCCCGTCGATATACGTGATCATTTCGTCGTGAGACGCGGCGAAGGTTTTGCCGGTGACGGTGTCGACGCCGTAGACAGTCCCGGTGCCGCGCAAGCCGATGCCGCCGACCACCAGCACTGGCCCAGGCAGATGGACCCGCTGCCCCGCAGGGCCGTAATCCACGTTCACCAGCACGGCGACGCTGACACCGGCACGGCCGGCGATGTCGCCGACCGACGACTGTGTGACGTGCGCCAGCCCGCTCAGCCGGTGACCCGCGTCCGCCGCCGTGCGGACCTGGTTCGCCGCGGATCCGGCGACGGCCAAGGTCATGACCACGACCATCGCCGCGGTCACCCGTCGCACATCGCGTGCGGCAGTGACGCGGATCCTTCGAGCGGTACCGACCACGACCGCGCTACCTACGGCGAACGCGACGGCCGCGACCAGCAGCGGAACCAACGACGTGCCGCGCAGCTCGGACTTCTGGGCTGCGTCGTAACTCACCCCCCGGAACCCCGCCGCATGCAGGAACGCCTGCGTACGCCACGGTGCATAGAGGTCCCATGCCTCCCACAGGACGTACAGCAGCATGACCCCGCAACCGAGCACCCACAGACTCCGGCGCACGAAGCGCTCTTCGAGCTCCGGAACGGCGGCGATCCGGGTCAGGGCGGTCATGGAAGTGGGCGGGACTTCCTCGGCCTCAGTGATGTGGTGACGAGTGCGGTGCTGCTCATATGCGACCGCCTGCCTTATTTCTTCCGCTTGCGACGAGTGCTGCGGACCGGCTGGGCCCGCTGGCGCGAGACCGGGGCGCTGTTCTGCGGCTTGCCGTCGGCAGCCGACACCGCGTTGGAGACTGGAGCGTTCCCGGCGGCAGCGAGGGCCTTGCTGGCCTCTTTCGCCTTCCGCCGGGCGATCATGTCCTTCTCGGCCTGGCTGCCCGGCACCGGGCTGTTCCGCAGCGTGTAGAACTGCTGGCCGATCGTCCACACATTCGTGGTCATCAGGTACAGCACGACGCCGATCTGCACGCTCAGGCCGAAGAACAACATGCCGACCGGCATGACGTAGAGCATGATCTTCTGGCTCTGCATCATCGGGTTCGGCACCGACTTGTCGAGGTTCGTGTTCTTGGCCAGCATCATGCGCTGGGTCAGGAACTGCGAAGCCGCGTAGAGCACGACCATGATGAGCGCGACGATTCGCAGGTTCAACAGCGACGTGTGCGCGAACTGCCCGTTCGCCGCGGTGTTCAAGTAGGTCTGCGTGGTGAAGAACCTCAGCGGGATCGGCGCTCCGAAGAACGTCGAGTGCTGGATGGCGGTGGCGTCGGCCTGGTTGAGCGCGCCGACCGCGTGGCCGCTGGCCGCGTGGCTGAGCACGCGGTACAGCGAGGTGAAGAACGGCAGCTGCACCACGATCGGCAGGCAGGAGGCGAACGGGCTGGTCCCGTTGTCCTTGTAGAGCTTCATGGTCTCCTGCTGAAGCCTCTGCTTGTCGAGCTTGTGCTTCTTCTGCAGGGCTTGGAGCTGCGGCTGGAGACGCTGCATGTTCTGCATCGACTTGATCTGCTTGCGGAACAGCGGGATCATCGCCGCCCGGATCGTGATCGTCAGGAAGAGAATCGACAGCACCCAGGAGACCGAGGAACTCTCGCCGAAGATCGCGCCGAAGACCCGGTGCCACAGCACCATCACGAAGCTGGTGGCCCAGATGATCGGGTTGAGGACTGTGTCGATGGCCCCCACGGTCATGCCTCTCGGTCGGACGTCAGGTCGGGCCCGGCCTCCACGGACGCGGCGGCGATGCCGGTCGCGTACGCTCGCATACCAAATGCCATGATCTCGACAATAGTCGGGAAAAATCGCGACCATCGGGCAGAGCCGGCCCGGGCGCGCGAGCGAGTCGGCGAGCAGACCGGGACGGCCGGCGGCGGGCCGCGTGCCCCGATCCCCCGAGCACGGGGTTCCTTTGTCGTTCGAAGTGCTTCGTTCGCAGGTCAGTTTGGGTGTTCGGTTTTGCGGGTCGTAGTCCGTTCGGGTGACGGCCTGCGGTGTGGAGGGCTGTGTCCCGCACCCCGGCGTTCCCGGGCCGAAACCATTCAGCGCACCTGAACCCGTACGCATGAGCCCGGCCGCGGTGGAGCACCGCGGCCGGGCATCGTCTTCTCAGACCACGGTCATCACTGAGCGGTGGAGGGCGTCACCACGATCCCGTCCGGAACGTTGCCGACGACGACCGGCTTGCCGACCGCGCCGGTGGCGACCGTCACCGGACGCACGTCGTTGGTGTTGGTGTCGACCACCCACGCGACGGTGCCGTCCGGCGTGAAGCCGACCGCATAGGCGCCCGACCCGGTCGGGATGAGCGGGCCGGGGGCGCCGGTCGCGAGGGTGATCGGGGTGACGCCGCCGGCCCCGGAGTCGGCGACGTAGGCCACCGAGCCGTCCGGGGAGACCCGGATGCCCTGCGGACCCGCGCCGACCGGGATCGTGGCGGAGACGGTGTAGGCGGCGGTGTCGATGACCGACACGCTGTTGCCGCCGCCGTTGGTCACATACGCCTTGGAGCCGTCGTGCGCGAAGGCCACGCCGAACGGCGCCGCGCCGACCGCGACCGTGTGCACGACGGTGCGCGAGGCGAGATCGACGACGCTCACCGTGCCGTCACCCTGGTTCGCGACCCACAGCTGGGTCCCGGACGGGTTGATCATCACGCGTTCGGCCTGGCTGCCCACCTTCACCGGGGTGCCGGCGGTCAGGGTCGCCACGTCGATCGGCTGGACGGTGCCGTCGCCGAAGTCGCTGACCCAGACCGTCTTGCCGTCCGGCGCGGCGGCCAGGTCGGCGGCGACGCTGCCCACGGCCACGGTGCCGATCACCTGGTTGGTCGTGGTGTCGATGACCGTCACGTTGTTCGAGTTGTTGTTCGCCACGAACAGCCGCTTGCCGTCCGGCGTGATCGCCTCGCCGTCGGGGCCGCTGCCGACCGGGATGGCCGGGCCCGCGTTGCCGGTGCGGATGTCGACCGGGGTCAGCGTCCCGTCGCTGTAGTCGGTGACGTAGGCGGTCGGGATGAAGACGCCGGGCGCCGCGACCGTGGCCAGGATGTCGGTGGTCGGCAGCACCGCGCCGTTCGACGCCGTCGCCCGGACCGCGACCTGGTAGTAGCCCGAGGCCATCGCCGCGTCCGGGGACAGGCTGACGTCGGTCGTCGCCACCGCCCCGGCCGCGACCGTGACAGTGGCCTGCGACGGTGTGGCGGCCAGGCCGGCCGGGCCCTGCGCGTTCCAGGTTACGGTCGCAGGGGACGTACCGAGCGTGTTGTCGACCTTCACCGTGACATCCGTCGTCGTCCCGGGAGCGACACGGACCTGCTGCGGCGTCACCGACACCGCCGCCCGAGTGGCGGGCGGGAAGCTGACCGGCCCGGCGCCGAACGACGGCGGCGCGTCCTGGGGCGCCGAACCCCACGTCGTGTTCGGCGACGCGCCGAGCGTGTAGTCGAGGTGGTGATCGCGGCCGTCCAGCATCAGATACGAGTGCTGCGTTTGCCGGCCGTCCATGCGCAAGCTCTGGATGTACGGAGCCGCGTCACCCGCCTGCGGAGCCTTGATCGTCAGGGTGTTGGCACCGGCGTGGATGACGGCCGAGGTGAACAGCGGCGCGCCGAGCGCCAGCATCGGCACGCCGGGAGTCTGCGGGTACACGCCCAGCGTCGCCCAGACGTACCACGAGCTCATCGCACCGAGGTCGTCGTTGCCCGGCTCGCCGCCGGGGGTCGCGGAATACAGCGTCGAGGTGATGCGCCGCACGATGCGCTGCGTCTCCCACGGTGCGCCCGCGGAGTCGTACGCCCACGGCGTGCCGATCGACGGCTCGTTGCCCTGCCAGTGGTACGGCTGGTTCGGTCCGGCGTTGATCTGCGTGAAGTACGTGTCCAGCCGCTGCCGCACGGCGGCATCGCCGCCCATACCGTCGAACAGGGCCCGCAGATTCTGCGGCACCATCCACGTGTACTGCGATGCGTTGCCCTCCTGGAAGCCGCTCTGGCCGAAGCCGGACTGGCCGGCGGTGGTCGGATCCCCGGACGGGAAGGCGCCGTCGGCGTCGCGCGGCTGGATGTAGCCGGTGGCCGTGTTGAACACCGACGACCAGTTCTGCGAGCGCTTCAAGAACACGGACTCGTCCGCCGTGTCACCGGATGCGTGGGCCATCTGGGAGATGGCGAAGTCCGCCAGCGCGTATTCCTCGGTCTCCGACGCGCCGTTCGGCACCGGGCTGATCGAGTCGGACCCGACGTTGGGCACGTAGCCCTTTGCGATGTAGTCCTGGCCGTGCGGCCGCTCCACATACCAGCCCTGGCCCGGAGCGCCGGTGCCCTGGGCGCCGTGGACCATCGTGGCGACCGCTTCGCCGAGGTCGAAATCGCGGGCGCCGAACGCGTAGAGGTCGGCGAGCATGGGGTCGGCGGCGTCGCCGTTCATGACGCCGGTGTAGCCGTTCGCCGAGGGCCACTTGGGCAGCCAGCCGCCCTGGTCGGCGTCGGCCAGCAGCGAACGTGCCATGTCCGAGCCGCGCTGCGGGTCGAGCATCCCGATCAGCTGCATCTCGGAGCGGTAGACGTCCCAGCCGGAGAAGTTCGAGTACTGATGGTGCCCGGCGGGGGCGGTGTGGATCTTCCCGTCGAAGCCGGGGTACGCGCCGTCGGCATCGTCGATCACGCTCGGGTCCAGCTGCGTGTGGTAGAGCGCGGTGTAGAAGCTCGACTGCTCGGCGGCGGTGCCTCCGGCTATCTCGATCTTCCGCAACTGCTTGTTCCAGGCCTGGTGCGCCGCACGAGCCACATCGTCCACGTTCCACGATGTCGCCTCGGCGGCGAGGTTGCGGCGCGCACCGGCGGTCGAGGTGTAGGAGATCCCGACCTGCATCCGCACCTTCGAATCGCCGCGGGTGTCGAAGGTCAGGGTGCCACCGCTGCCGCCGCTCCACGTGGCCGACGAGGTGAAGGGCCGGTCGAAGCGCGCCGCGAAGTAGACGGTGTAGGAGTTGGGCTGTCCGCAGAAGTGGCCGCTGGTCACCGAGCCGGTGATCTCGCGGTCACCGCTCACCGCGAAGGTCGCCGCCGAACTGCCGGCCGCCGATCCGGCGGAGTTCACCAGCACCCGCGCCTGGTCGGTGGCCGGGAAGGTGAACTCGGCCAATCCCGTGCGCTCGGTGGCGGTGAGCCGCGTGCCGATCGCGCCGGCCGTCCCGGGCGCGAGGGTCACGGAGTACAGGCCCGGGGTCGCCGATTCGGCGGTGTGGCTGAAGGGCTGCTGCGCCGAGGACGGATTCGCGGGTACGGCCCCGACCATCGGCAGCACCGGGAAGTCGCCGCCGATGGCGCATCCGGGCCCTGAGACGTGGGTGAGGCTGAGGCCGGTGATCGTGCTGTCGGCGTAGTCGTACCCGCCGCCCGGCGGCCGCGACGAGGTGTCCGGGCTCCACTGCACCATGCCGAACGGCGCCACGGCCCCGGGGAACATGTCGACCTGGCCCACGACGTCGCCGCCGCTTCCAGTGCCGATCAGGGGGTTGACGATCGCCGCGGGATCGGTGACGGGCGCGGTCTTGGCGTCCGCGGATCCGGCGCTCGCCACTTGCGGGCAGAAGGCCACCGCGAGTATCGCGGCGCTGAGTATGGCGGTGAGTCTGGGTCTACGAGTGTGAACGTTACCAAGGCGGCGCATTCGTGTCCTTGTTTGTCAGCAGCCGACGTCGTTGTCAGGCGACAGGCTGACGGACGGGGGCAACGGGCGTCAAGATCCGAGGGCTGTCGACGGCCTCGCAGAGCCCGCAACCGCGGGTACCCCCACACTGACCCTCGGCGCCGGCAAGGGAATCAGCCCCAACAGCGCGGGGTCACGTTCACCGCGACCGTCACGCCGCCGAGCGGCAGCGGAACCGGGCCTGACGGGGCCGAAGATGTCAGCGCGTTGCGGCAGTCCAGGCGGAGTTGTCCGGCGCGAGGAAGGTCGCGGTGTAGCCGGAACCGGGGCGCTCTTTGGGATCGCTGACGATGTGGGCGCCTGCCGTGATCGCCGTGGTCGTGGCCGTGTCGACGTCCTGGGGCGATGCGGCGTGGTAGCCGAGCGCGTAACCGGCGAAGCCGGTGCCTGCCGGGGCGACGTCGGCGTCGGCGGCAAGGGCATCCCGGGTGTAGAGGGTGAAGGTGGCAGCGCCGGGGACGGTCTTGTACTTGGCGAACTTGCCGAAGGCCTTGTCCAGTTCGTAGCCCAGGCCATCGGCGTAGAACTGCTTGGCGGCCTTGATGTCCGGCACGCCCAGGGTCACCGCCACCTCCATGGGCGACATCACGGGTCCGGACGGGGTGTCGGTCTTCCGCTTGAACTTGGCGAGGATCGGTGTCGCGCTGGACACGGCTTTCCACAGGTGCCCGTCGGGGTCGGCGAAGTGGCCGGCGTAGCCCCAGACGGCGCCCTTGGCCGGCTTCACGAGCGTGCCGCCGGCCCGCACGGCGGCCTCGAGCAGCCGGTCGACGCCCGGGGCGGTCTCGAAGACCGCCGAGATCATGAAGCCTCGGAAGCCCTCGGTGTCCGGCAGCGCGCCGAGTTCGTCGGCCAGGTCGTCCCAGGGACGGAGTTCGAGGTGCGGGACCTGCGCGTCGCCGAGGCGCAGCGTGACGCCGGCCTCGTCGCGACGCTCGACGGTGCAGCCGAGACCGTCGGTGTAGAAGCGGACCGAACGGTCGAGGTCGCGGACGGCGAGCTTGATGATGTTGACGCGGAATGTCGAGTGCACGGGAGGTTCCTCCAGCGGTGGGATGTTGTCTTCGCCTCGTTGACGAAGACGGCGCTGAAGATGTGACAGGCCCGCCGCGATCGCGACGGGCCTGTGCGGAGTTCAGATCCCAGTGATCAGATCCCAGGACCGGCCACATAGGTGTAGCCGCCCACGATCGTGGCGCTGCCGCCACTGGTGGTGATCACCACGTCGGCGGCCCCGGCGCTACCCGGAGGGGTGACGATGGACAGTTCCGTGGCGTTGATGACCCCGAACGGCGCGGTAGCTCCGCCGACGGTGACCGACTGGGTGGTGGCGAGGTTGGTGCCGGTGATCGTCACCGCGGTGCCGCCGGAGGTCGGGCCCTCGGAGGGGGTGAGGCTGGTGGCTGTGGGCGGATCCACGTAGGTGTACGAGAACCCGTTGTTGCTGCCGCCGGCGGTGGTGACGGTGACGCTGACCGTCCCGGCCGCGCTGCCCGCCGGGACGACGACGTCGATCAGGCTGTCGGAGACCACGGTCGGCGTCGCGCTGTTGGGGCCGAACGCGACGTCGTTGGCGGTCGCGAGCCCGATACCGCTGATGGTGACGGAGTTTCCGCCGGCCGTCGGTCCGGAGCCGGTGCTCAGGGCGGACTTGAACGGGGCGCCCACGTAGAAGAACGACAGTGGGTTGCTGGTGCCGCCCGCCGTCGTCACGGTCACCTGTACCACTCCGGCGCCGGACGGCGAGATGACGGTGACCGAGGTGGGCGTGTTCGCGGTGATGGTGCCTGGCTTGGTGCCGAACCTCACGGCGGTCGCACCGGCGAGATTGACGCCGGTGATGGTGACGACGGTCCCGCCACCGGTGGATCCCTGATTTGGAGAGATCGGCATGTGCGTTGCTCCCTCGCAGTTGGCTGATGCTCAACTCCGGGAGCGGCGGGCCGGTGCTGCCGCCGACCGCTTCGTCGTTGGCTACTTTCAGTAGTCCGCGCAGGTCACCGGGCCGCAATAGACCTCGAAGCGAAGTCACCCTTTTGAGCGACTGGCGAATCGTGTCCCGTATCGCGCCGGGAACCGCTGAATTTCGCCAGGCCGCCGCTCGGGACACGAAAGAGTGATTTCGCGTCGGGCTCTCTTGCGGCCCGGTGACCTGCGCAGGCTACTGAAAGTGGCTAGATCGACCGAAAACAGCCAGATCGACAGGCAGCCCGTTCCGTCGCCGGCTGGAGCCCGGCGCGATGCGAGCCCCGAAAGGAAGGAGTCGCATCATGGCGCCGGTCATCAGCGCGATCAGCCCGGTCCAGGGCCCCACCGCCGGAGGAACGGCCGTCACCGTCACGGGAACCGGGTTCACGGGCGTGACCGCGGTGATGTTCGGTTCGGCCTCGGCGACGTTCGTCGTGGTCAACTCGACGAAGATCACCACCACCGCGCCCGCCGGCTCCGGTTCGGTCTCGGTGACGGTCACGACGCCGGGCGGGACGAGCAACGGAGTGACCTATACGTACGTGGCGGCGCCGGTTGTCAGCGGCCTCAGTCCCACAAGCGGACCGGCCGTCGGCGGGAACACGGTCACGATCACGGGCACCGGGTTCACGGGCGCCGCCAGTGTGTCGTTCGGTTCGGTGTCGGCGTCCTTCACGGTGGTCAGCGCCACCCAGATCACCGCCACGGCTCCAGCCGGTACCGGCTCGGTGTCGGTGACGGTGACGACGCCAGGCGGGACGAGCAACAGCGCCACCTACACCTATGTGGCGGCGCCGGTGGTGAGCAGCATCAGCCCGACGCAGGGCCCGAGCGTGGG
>NZ_JBGCCT010000057.1 GCF_041260665.1 Catenulispora sp. GP43
TGCCGCGCCCAAGCCCCAACAACTAACCCCCTGACCAGCCCGCCTCACCCAACGCCAGCGATGAACCGGGCATCACGGTACATCCCGCCCTCTGAGCACCGCCCTCGACGCCGGCGTAACCGGGCTGGATACTGCGATCAGCTACCAGAACTTCACCGCCCACCAGCGGCTTACCGAAGCCGCCGGCGACCTACTGCCGCGTTTCGACATCACCACGAAGATCGGGTTCTTTCCCGACGGACACGACCTGTCCGCCACACGGCTGCGCGCCGCCGCCGAACAGATCCGATCCGAACTGGGCCGCGCCCCGGACACCCTGCTGTTGCACAATCCCGAACGCACCCCGACCGGGTTCACCCAGGCCTGCCAAACCATGGCCCAGATGCGTGATGAAGGACTGTGCCGGGCCTGGGGATTCTCGACCTGGAACCCGGAACCACTGCTGGGCTACACCATCCCGGAGCCTCCGGACGTTCTCATGATTCGCGTCGGCCTGATGGTCCCGACAGACGTCCTGGACGCCGCCGAGCAACTGGCCGGACAAGCCAAGCCGGTGAAGCTGCGGGGCATGGCCCCGCTCGGCGGGCACGGCAGCGAATCGGCCTGGACCGGTGTCGACCCGGCCGCGGTGTTCCTGCACCCAGGCCAGAACGCCAACCGGATCCAGGCAGCCGTCGCCGCTGCTCTCCACCTGCCCGCCGTCGATGCCGTAGCGGCTGGCACCGGCAGTAGCGACCACCTGATCGAGCTGGTCCAGGCGGTGCGGCTCGACGTGGACCAGCACGCCATCGAGCAATACCGCACCCTGATACGCGCGCGGGCTAGCGTTGCCGCATCGGACCGAGGAGCACGATGACCACGATGGGCCAGAATGACGACGGGCGACCTGCCGCCGTCCGACTCGATCTGCGACGCGTCACCGTCGACGACGTGGTGGATGCTGTCGAGAAGGCACTGGACACGCGCCTGAACCGCGCGGCGGGGGTGATTAAGCGCCGGTCGATGGGATTCGCCAGCGACCGCGGCACGTGGGTACGCATCGAGTGCCGCGGTCTGGAACGCCTGGACGGCCAGGGCTGGGGCCTGGAAGCAGCTACGATCCTGTCCCAGGTGCCGATCCCACAGTGGCACGCCGGGATGTCCTGGCTCGACCGGCAACGGCGCGTCATGTGGCGCGCCGACGAGACCCAGCTCATCGAGCAAACCCCAGTCAGCCGCCCGGCCGACGCAAACGCGCTGCCGGACAGCTGGTGGACCGAGTTCGACGCCGCCATGGACGAGCTCGCCGGCACACACACCCCCAGGATCGCGACCCCGGACCTGGAACCGATCAGCACCGAGCGCGTGGCGGCTGCGATCGCCAAGGTCTTTCCCGAAACCACTGCCCCGGTCGAGCAGTGGACCACCGCCCACGCCGACCTGACCTGGGCAAACATGACCGGTCCGCAACTGTGGATCCTGGACTGGGAGGACTGGGGGCAAGCACCCCGCGGGCTGGACGCCGCGAATCTGTGGTTCAACTCCCTGACCATCCCCGATCTAGCCGATCGAATCCTGAAACACCGCCGCGCCGACCTGGAATCGCCCACCGGCCACACCATGCGGTTGTTCAAATGTGCCGAACTCCTCGCCTGGGCCGACCAGACAGAACAGCTACACGACCCCGCCCAACGAGCCGCCCACCAGCTACTTGCCGACCCAGCCGCATAGCCCGACACGCCGACGCCGGATTGCGGCTGCTCGCACAGGCAGACATCGGCGACATGGGCCGCCCTGACGCACGTCTCCGACTGGCGCCAGGGCGGTCGCGCCCCCGGCGGTACGACACGCCTGCCGCCGAGGCGTCCGCGGCCGGCCTGGCGACCCCACCCGCCGGGCCGGCTGCCTGGTAATCGATCCCCGGCGTGAGCGCCCCCGGAGCACACATGATCACCGACGCCAACGTGCGCGACTTCCTCACCCAGCGGCGCCCTGACTTTGCGCCGCTCTACCAGTCACACCTCGACGTCTGGGGCACAGATCCGTCAGCCCGCTACATCCTGCTGCATACCTTCGCAGGAGAGTTCATGACCCCGCGACTCAGGACAGGATCGCCCGAGGAGCGGACACGGCTGTTCGACACCGTCGAACAGCTGCTCACCGACGGAGATGAGCTCATTGACGACGCCGCCGACCACCAGATCATCGACGAACTCGTATACGTCGGCTACCACCTGAGGGGCGAGGCCGCCGTGGACCTCATCGGCGTGGGTCCCCTCGCCGCTGAACGGATCGACAGGACCCGCAACTGGCGGCCGCCCAGCACGCCGTAGACGGCGGCCAGGTCCGGCGGCGCACGGCCAGAAACCCGATGCTGGTCACGAATCATGAACGGGCTGACCACGGCCCTCGCGGTCATCCCCCACCGATCGGCGTATCCGAGTCGCGGACCACCGCGTGATCCCGTAGACCGGTGCCGTGAGCAGCAGCGACCAGACCGGCTGACCGGCGGGGACGAGCAGGACGTGTTGCGTCCACCGATCGAGCCGATGCTCGCCCTGGCCCGCGACAGCCTGCCAGCGGCCAGCGCGCTCCCCGGCGAGCTGATCTACCAGCCCAAATGGGATGGCTACCGGGCCCTGCTGTTCACCGCCTGCCCCGCCCCCGGCGCGGTACGGCTTCAGACGCGACGCGGCAACCTCATCCAGGACCGGTTTCCGGATCTCCGGGGCGCCGCCGCCGACCTCCCTGAATGCTGGGTTCTCGATGGTGAGCTGGTCGTGTGGGCTGGCGGCAGCATGTCGTTCGAGGCGTTGCAGCGCCGCGCGGCCGCGGGCGGCCGAGCCGCGGCCCGGTTCGCCGAGACGATGCCGGCCCACTTCGTCGTCTTCGACGTCCTGCAAGCCGACGGGCAGCAACTGCTCCAGCAGCCATACAGCGATCGCCACACGCGCCTGGAGACTCTGTTCGCCGAGCACCACCTGGCCGCCCCCTGGACGCTGTGTCCCCAGACGACGGACTTGACCGTCGCACAGGAATGGCTGAACACCTGGACCGAGGTGCCCGCTATCGAGGGTCTGGTGATCCGCGGGAGCCGGCAGCGCTACCAGCCGGGGGCGCGGACCATGATCAAGGTTCGCCGACGGAACACCACCGAGGTGATCATCGGTGGTGTGACCGGCTCGCTCGGCTCGCCGCAGGCGCTCGTTCTCGGGCGGCTGGACCAGGCCGGAGTCCTTCGGGCAGTTGGTCGAAGCACTCCGATAGCAGGCGCCGCAGCTCGGCAACTGGCTGGCGAGCTGACGCCGACCGGCACCACGCATCCGTGGGAGGGCATCCGGTTCAGGGCCTCCTGGGGCTCGCGTACCCCGCTACACGTCGTACTTGTCGAGCCGAACCTGGTCGCTGAGGTCGTTGCCGACACCGCCCAGGACCGTGGCGTCTGGCGGCACCCGGTGCGATTCGCGCGTCTTCGTCTCGACGTCACCGTTGGGGACGTGCCCACCTTCGGCGCGTGAGCCGTGCCGACTTCCAGTCGACGCCACGCGTCTGTGGCTGGACTCGACAGTTGGCACCTGGGCAACGGTCCGGCCTGGAGTTCTGTACGGTTCGTGCCTCGACATGTGGCATGGGGACGCCAACTTGCTTGGCACCACCGATGACTCCTGAGACGCGCATCAGCCTCGCAGGTCACGGAAGAGCGGATCTTCGAGAACGTGTCGCAGTTCCTTGCGGGGGATCCGCAGAGTGGACGCCACGGTGCAGAAGGCATGGACCCAGAACTCCTCCTTGAGGGCGCCGGCCCAGACTTCTTCGACGGCCTCGCGGACCTCTGCCTCCCAGGCTCGCGGGTCGCTCTCTCTCAGCGCAGCGAACTCTGCCACGCGGGCTTCCTCGACGGCGATCGCCTGGTCGAGGAGTTGTTCCCCCAGCGTTGGTCCGTTCCAATCAGTCTTCTCGCGCCACCAATAAGGTCGGTCTTCCTTCGGCTGCACGTCTTCGTACACCGTAACGAGGCCCAGCAACTCGATCGGGTTGTCCGCCGCGAAGGTGAATCCGTCTTTCGCTGCGAACCACATGCTCAGCCCCTCGTTGTCTTCGTCGTCGGGATATTCCGTCTCAAGGCTGTAGCCCCGACGGTTCATGAGCTGAAGGCATGTCTCCCACACGTTCGCGTGACTACCCAGTGAGGCCATGCGGCAAGGCTACGAGCAAACGCCGCCGACGGCGGCAGATTTTCCGCTCGCGCGACAGCTCCGACCAGCCAGATCGCCTCGGTATCGATCTTGGTGCCACCTGTCGAGTCAAAGTGCCACCCGCCAAGTCACATCACAGCGTCACCCGATCCGGTGACAAACAGTCGGCCGTATTGATCTCGCATATTTGTTCGAATAGCTTTTTAGGGTGACCCCGGACTCTCTCCAGTCGATCGCTGACGGCATCGCCGGCGAGGTCGACCGGTTCGAGACCGAGTACGGGATGGACCTCGGTGTCGTTGTCACGGTCGACGAGCAGGCCGGCACCGTGACGGCACGCGGGGACGGCCTCAGGACGTGGGGCCCTCAGCAGGTCCTCGTCGGAGCCCTCACCCGCGCCAGGCTGCGCCACGACGTCTACATGCAGTCGGCCACGATCGTCGTGTACCCGTCGACCGACGAGCCGGGACCGGCTGTTGCCCCGACGCCCAAGCTGGGTCGCGACGCCGCCCTTGCCCAGCTGCGCCGGGACCTGGTCGACAACGGCACCGCCCCCGAGGCCCGGCACCGCGGACCAGCCGACGGCGGGAACATCCCGCTCCACCAGGTCCTCCGCCCGCTGATCCCCGGCGGCAACCTCACCCGCGGCACCATCGTCGCTGCCCCGCCCCGCACCGGCCAGGGATTCGCCGGCGAGGGGGCCGTTTCCTACCTCACGCTCGCACTCGTCGCAGGCGCCACCGCAGGCGGCGGCTACGTCGGCGTGGTCGGGTACCCGAACTTCGGCATCGCCGCCGCATCAGGGCTCGGCGCCAACCTGTCCCGGATCCAGATGCTCGACCATCCTGGAGACCGATGGGCCGAGGCGGTCGCCGTCTTTGCCGATGCCGTCGACCTTCTACTCCTGCATGCGCCACGGCGGCCCACCACCAGCGATTTGCGGCGCCTGACGTCCCGGATCCGCCCGAGTGACCGGCACCGCGGCTGCGTCCTCGTCGTCAGCAGCCCGTGGGAGGAAGCGCACCTCACGATGCGCGTGCGGGACCCGGAATGGGAAGGGCTCGGCAATGGCACCGGCAACCTCAACGGCCGGCACGTCACCGTCAGCGTGACGGGACGAGCAACCCGCGGGCGCCAGCGCGAGCTCGAACTTTGGCTGCCCGCCGCCGATGGGACGATCCGCGAGTACGTGCCCCAGGAAAAGCGGCGGAGAGACCGGCGGCCACAGCTACGGATCGCATGACCGCCCCATCAACGGCAGCTCATCCCCACGCGCTCGGGCCCGAGGGTGATCGTCCTGTCGGCCCCGCCCCGGGAGCGTCGCCGGTGCCAGGCTATGCAAGACGAGCTGATCGCAGCGGAACACTGCGCCGCCGGTTGGAAGGCCTACGTCCTGGCCAGCACGGAAACGATGGCACAGTGGCACGCCGAGAACCCGCCGAGGTGGTGGACTGGACGCTCCTAGGCTGGGAGTCTCAGCGGGGCAGGCCTGGCCGGCAGCGGGTTCAGCGCAAGGATCTCCATCAAGGGGTCACCCAAAGTCGCCCACAGCCGCAGCCCATCGCGGTCGAGAAGGTGGATCCCCTGTTCGGCGGCGAACTCCCGAGCGTCTTTGGTATAGCCCTGGTTGGTCACCACCACCGCTATCTGCGCGTCGTATACATGGCGGGCGCTGTTGACGATCTGGATGTCCTGCGAGCCGATACGGCCGTCTGGGCTACTGAGGAATTTGCACTGGGCCAGCAGGCGCCGCCGGTCCGGCTGAGGCGCCTTGCCAATGACGTCCCCGCCCTTGTCGCCCTTGCCGCCGCCGCAGCGCTCGATGAGAAATCCCTCGTCCTCCACGAGAGTGCCGATGAACTGCTCGAACCTACGCCCGCCAAACGTGTCGATTGCCCGCAGCGAAACCGATAGCTCTGAGGCGAAGAACGCCGCTCGGCGTTCGCCGACGCCGGCCAGCGTCGCGAGCTCGCGCAGCCCGGTCTCTTTGACGTCCTCGGCGCGCTTCTCCAACTGCTCGACGCGCCACATCAGCGACCCAAGCTTGGCGACTTCACTGGTCTGACGCTCGCGCGCATCACGGTCTTCGTCGTCGAGGTCTCTGCTGTACAGCCACCGTGTGTCGTAGCCGAGCTGGCCGTTCTGCCACCTACGGACCTGTTCGAGTTCGGACTCCAGATGTGAAGCTTGACGCCGCACGGCGCGAAGGTCGTCCAGTAGCAGTCCGGAGCGGGACTCATATCGGTCACCGATGAAGGCGTTGTGCGCTGTTGCCAACCCTTCGGTTAGCTCCTTCATCGCCTGGTCGGCGTCCTGACCAATCTGTTCTGCGGTACGGATGTGCCTGCGGGCGATCCAGGCTTCGAGGAACTGGTAGACCGCAGCCAGTTGCCACTCCTGGTCGACCTCGGAAATCAGGTCGCCCATGAGCTTATTGAGGGCACGGTGCCCGAAGTCGCGCGGTTGCAGGTCGCCTTTGCCGATGATCATGGACGGCGATCGTATTGGCCCACGGTGACATCATCTAGCGCTGCTCAATCTGGCCAGTGCCGATCTGGTCACCGCAGAGCTGGGACTCCAGTGTCTGGGTGCACGGTGTCCGACCTGACCGAAAGCAGTCGGCGCCAGTCGCCCATGAGGGCTCGATGGCCCAGTGAGCTGTGTGAGGCGTGGATCCGGTTGCCCATCGGCCGGGCCTGGTCGGGCAGAGGCCGGAAGGCCCACTTCCGCTTCAGGGCTCGCCGCCAAAACAGGTGTGGGGCTCCCCCGGCCTCTGCCCGACCCAGCCCGGCTATGGAGTTCAGCCCGCAAGCGCCGTGCAGGAGGCCACGCCTACGCCGATTTGCGGGTGCTGGACCTCGCCGTCTTCGCGGTCTTCTTCCTGGCCCTCGGGTGCGCCGCTTCGCGCTTACTCGCCCCTGCCGCCGGCTCCTGCCGGGTCTGCTTCGCCTGCTCCACCGACGCCTTCAGCGCGGCCATCAGATCCAGAATCTTGCCGCCGCCCTCCTCCTTCGGTGCCGGCGGTGTCACCACTTCCCGGCCCTTCGCCTTCGCCTCGATCGCGGCCAGCAGCGCCTCCCGGTACTTGTTGGTGTACTGCTCAGGATCGAAGTCGACCGTCATTTGTTCGATCAGCGCCTGCGCGGCTGCCAGCTCTTCGTCTTTCGCACCGGGCTCCGGGACCTCCACGACGTCCCTGATCTCGTCGGGCCAGTACATCGTCTCCAGGACCAGGACCTCGTCTCGCACTCGGATGGCCGCGAGCCGTTCACGGTCCCGGATCGCGATCTTCACGATGGCGATCATGCCGGCCTTGTCGACAGCATCGCGCAACAGCGCGTAGGCCCTGGCGCCTGCCTTATCGGGCGCCAGGTAGTACGACCCGGAGTACATGATCGGGTCGATCTGCTCTGCCGGCACGAACGCCTCGACTGTGATGGCCTTCAGCGTCGGTACCGGAAGGCCTTCGAAGTCGGCCTCGGTCATGACGACTGTGTCGCCGCCGGGCAGCTCGTAGCCGCGTGCGATGTCGGTCAGGTCCAGCTCTTCCCCGTCGACCTCGCACACGCGTCGTTGCCGGATCCGGCCGCCGTCCTCGATGTGGTAGCGGTGGAAGCGGACCGACTTGTCCTCGGTCGCCGAGTACAGGCCCACTGGCACGTTGACCAGCCCAAAGGAGATAGATCCGCTCCACACCTTGCTACTCGGCATAGGGCCAGTCTGCGTCGGCCGGTATGCAGCCGCCACCGGAGCAGACCCAAGTGGAGCGGCCCGAACCGGTAAAGCAAAAGGGGCCCCCGAGCCCTCCCCACACGGGGAGAACTCGGGGGCGCTCTGTTGCTACTGAACAGGCGGGGATGGCCTCCCGCCCACGAACCACCTCCGCCTGCGCGGAGAGCACTGCTCGTGTGTGAGTCTGCGGACGTCCTCCATCGAACCACCTCCGCCTGCGCGGAGAGCACCGTCCAGCCCGGACCGCAGACCAGGGACAGGGCGAACCACCTCCGCCTGCGCGGAGAGCACGCCACGGCCACCAACCAAACCCTGTTCAAACCCGAACCACCTCCGCTTGCGCGGAGAGCACTCGGGGTGGGCGGCGGCGAGGCGGTCGTACACCGAACCACCTCCGCCTTCGCGGAGAGCACTGCATCCCCGAACCTCGCATCGGCCTGTCCGTCGAACCACCTCCGCCTGCGCGGAGAGCACCTCGCCGGCCACGTACTGGCCGTCGCCGAAATCGAACCACCTCCGCCTGCGCGGATAGCACGGAGCGCGGGGAGCTCGGCCGTGTGCCTGCCACGAACACCTCCTGCGCGGAGAGCACTCCCGCAGGAGTCCGAAGATCGCCACGTCGCGCGAACCACCTCCGCCTGCGCGGAGAGCACAGGGCGCCGAGCGAGGCCTTGGCGACGTCGATCGAACCACCTCCGCCTGCGCGGAGAGCACGGACTCTGCGGCCGCCCCCGAGGGTTCGAAGGCGAACCACCTCCGCCTGCGCGGAGAGCACCGAAGGCGGGGCGGGAGCCGATTCTCTGACGTCGAACCACCTCCGCCTGCGCGGAGAGCACTTCACCCACCGTGCGTCAGAGGTCCGGAACTGCGAACCACCTCCGCCTGCACGGAGAGCACTTGCCTGCCCGCAGATAGAGCTTGTTCACCGCCGAACCACCTCCGCCTGCGCGGAGAGCACGTACCAGTGGTCAGGTGCGTCCGTGTCCACATCGAACCACCTCCGCCTGCGCGGAGAGCACCACCTACCTGCAAGCTCCCGGTTGCTGGGGATCGAACCACCTCCGCCTGCGCGGAGAGCACCCGGCCGGAATCCTGGACGGTGGCCCGATGGTCGAACCACCTCCGCCTGCGCGGAGAACACACCTGCGCGCGGTGGAGGTTCCGGGCGAACAGCGAACCACCTCCGCCTGCGCGGAGAGCACCCGGTCGGGTTCTGGTCCCACCACCACGGCAGCGAACCACCTCCGCTTGCGCGGAGAGCACGCGACCTCGTCGTCCAGCAGGAAGGTCATGGCCGAACCACCTCCGCCTGCGCGGAGAGCACGGCCGGTGGAGCCATCAGCAGGCTGTTCGGTGCGAACCACCTCCGCCTGCGCGGAGAGCACGTCACCAGGCGCGGCACCATCGGCCCGCAGTACGAACCACCTCCGCCTGCGCGGAGAGCACTGTCGCTCGACCGACGAGGAGGAGTGCTGCCCCGAACCACCTCCGCCTGCGCGGAGAGCACAGCGAAGGGGCGGCCGACGAGCTGGAACCAGTCAAACCACCTCCGCCTGCGCGGAGAGCACGTCCCGGCTGTCTCGCGGGCGATGCGTCGCTGCGAACCACCTCCGCCTGCGCGGAGAGCACGGCGTACGGGTCGCCTCCGAGGATCGTCACGCCGAACCACCTCCGCCTGCGCGGAGAGCACCTGCTGATGGCCGCCCCCGCGTTCGAGGGCTTCGAACCACCTCCGCCTGCGCGGAGAGCACCCCGACGGCTGCGAGTACGAGCCGCTGAACGTCGAACCACCTCCGCCTGCGCGGAGAGCACCACTCAGCAAGAACTGCCTGTTCCCACTCCAGCGAACCACCTCCGCCTGCGCGGAGAGCACCGGACACCCGCCGTCCCGTTAACCGTCGCATCCGAACCACCTCCGCCTGCGCTGAGAGCACGTCGTCTAGTGTCGTCTCGTGTCGTATGTTCTGGAACCACCTCCGCCTGCGCGGAGAGCACGTCCGGGTTCGGCTTGTTAGCCATCATTGTCGGCGTCTGCGATTTTCCCCAGGGCTGTGTCGGCCTATTTCCTCAGGCCCGGGTCCTCGGTTGATGTTCTATCGTTGATCGTCTCGTGCTGT
>NZ_JBGCCT010000058.1 GCF_041260665.1 Catenulispora sp. GP43
TGCTTCTCTCGTCGCCGGGGCGCTCAGCCCGCAACCACTGCAAACCGCCCGATCAGGGGCAACCCATCACGCCTGCGAAAACGGCGAAAGCCGAGAGACTAACCTCTTTGGCAAAAAGCCTGCGCTGGTCGCATGTGCTCTGCAAGACTCAGGGAACTGAGTTAACAAGACGCGGTGATCGTGGTCGATCCGGCGAGGGATCGTTCGCGTGCTGTCATGCCAGGACGTGGCCGTCCACCTCCGCCTGCGCGGAGAAATCGCCGCAAACATCACGCTTACGCAGACCAACCTGGGTCCACCTCCGCCTGCGCGGAGAGCCTGTTCCGTCCGCATAGTACCGCCCACCCCGAGGAGGGTCGTGGCAAACCCCTTACTGTCAAACGTGCTCGTCGGTGAATGGATATCCGTCACCTGGCGTACGGACCTAGACATACCGGCCGAGCTTGCGCGCCCGCGACGCCTGGGCCTGCGCGAGCTCCTCGAGCACGCGCACCTCATCGAGTCGATCGATGCCAGCTCGGCGCCGGCGCTGTCGGGCCTGTACCGCATCTTGTATGCCCTGGCAGCCCGCGTCAGCGGATCGGAGGGCATAGCAGGACTGGACGACAACGGCCCGGACAAGAATTGGGCACGGCGTCGTGATGCCGTTCTCAAACGCGGCCGCCTGGACCCCGCCGCCATCGCGGCGTACTTCAACGGCATACCCGCCGTCCGGTTCGATCTGTTCGATGCCGACCGCCCGTTCCTGCAGGACTCTCGGCTGCTGGCGCAGTGCCCGAAGTCCGCAGGCATCAACAAGCTGATTCCAGGTCGACCGGCCGGCAACAACCACGCCTGGTTCGGCGGGCCTCACTCTGACGCCGCCCCGGTGCCGGCCTCGTTGGTCGAGGCGTTCTTCGGCCTGATCGTCGCTCTGTATTACGGGGCCTCCGGGCGGTGCTCGACCCGCGAGGTCGCCGGGGTGTCCGCGGCCAACACCAAGGCCGGCCCGCTGCGTACCAGCCTGTCCTACCACCCGATCGGGGCCTCGCTGTTTGAGACGCTGATCGCCGGTATTCCGGTGCCGGCGTCGATGACTGGGCGCGAGCTGTCTGGCGACCTGTGCCCGTGGGAGTACGAGGAGTATCCCGATCCGCTGGGCACAGCGACCGAGGTCACCGGGATCGCGTCGCTCCTGACGGGCCGGGCACAGCACGCGGTGCTGCTGGTTGCGAACACCGAGCAGGATGCGGTCGTCGATGCCTATCTGACGTGGGCGTGGCGCACAGCCTCAGACCGGTCGCAGGACCCATATGTAATCTGGCAGACCAGCAAAGAGGGCAACCAGTATGCCCGCCGGGCCGATTCCGGCCGCGCGTTGTGGCGGGATGTCGACACCCTGCTGGGTAACCGGCCCTCCTCCAGCGCGGCGGTGCTCAAGCCGGCGGTATTCGACAACCTCCCGGACATCCCCGATCTTCGGGTGCTGGCGTTGGGGTTCGATCAGGACGGGCAGGCCAAGGACACCCAGTTCGTCGACGCCATCACGCCGCCGATCATCAACACACTCAAGGCCGACAACGTCAAGATCGCCGCGAACGTCGGGAACCTGCATCAGGCCGGGGAGATCGCCGGCCGGCGGCTGGAGTACGCGGCGAAGAAGGCGTGGGCACTGTATACGGACGACAAGGTCCAGGAGTGTGCCTGGTCGCAGGTGGCCGCCGCGTACTACTGGCCACAGGCCGAGCAGCTGTTTTGGTCCCGGTTGTTCTCCACCGTCCCCGAAGCCCGCCACGGGTTGGGCAAAGCGTTTCGGACGCTGGCTGAGCGTGCCTTCAACCACGCCACCGAGAACTCCGTGCACTCCATGGCCGACGCCGAGGCAGTGGAGACCGCCCGGCTGGAGCTGTACGGCCCCCGCGTCAAGGCCGGGCTGGCTAAAAGCGCGCAAACCACCGAACCCAAGGAGAAGGAGGAGGTCAAGGTGAGGGATTATTCGGAGTTGGCTGCGGACCGCAGTTTTGTCGAGAAGGTCATCTGGCACTGCAAGAACACCCCGGGTGCCCGGGCGGCGCTGCGCTCGATCACCGGGGTCTCCTCCCGACAGACCGCCGCCGCAGCCGATGAGATCGTGACCGCCGCGCTGGCGCCGACCGACCCGTCGGCGCTGACGCCGGACCGGCAACGCGCCTACTACACGCTGGCCGCGATGATCGCGGCGGTGCCGGCCAAAGTCGAGCTGAAGCCGGGCGGGCCGAACGCCACACATCCCTACGGTCGGGATCTGGGGCGTTGCCTGGCCGCTGCGGTGGTCGATAAGAAGCTGGCGGAGGCGGCGGCTCGCAGGCACATGGAGCTGTTGACCAAGCAGGACCTGGACGGACTGCATCTGCACCTGCCCGGCACGGTCACGCTCATCCCGGAGACCGTCGACTGGGTGATGCTGCTGCGGGACCTGCGTGACTGGCCTGCCCGCGGGGACGAGATCGCGCGGCGGTGGAGGCAGGGCTTCTTCCACAGCCTGCTGGCCGGTCAACGTGCCGCCGCCGAAGCCGCAGACGCCGAAGGCAGCAACGGCGAATCCTCGGCGGCCTGATCCGCACCACCCCCTCTTCGGGTTCAACTCCCTTACCCACTTCGCTAGGAGATCTCTATGAGCACGTCTGCCCCCGCCCGATTCCTCGACCTGCACATCCTGCAGTCGGTCCCGTACTCCAACCTCAACCGCGACGACACCAACTCCGTCAAGAAGCTGCGATATGGGGGCGTGACCCGCACGCGGGTGTCCAGCCAGTGCTGGAAGCGGTCCATCCGGCTGCAGCTGGAGGCGGCGCAGGGGGATGCGGCCATGCGGACCCGGCGGCTGGCCGACGAGCTGCGCCGGTTCCTGACCGAGGAGCGGGGTTGGGCCGAGGATCTGGCCACCCGGGCCGGCATCTACACCGTGGTCGCCAGCAGCATCGGCGCCGAGCCGCCGAAGAAGAAGAGCAAGGACAAGGACGCCGAGGAGACCAACCTCGAACAGCCGGACGTGCCGTGGGGGACCAAGGCCATGGTCTACATCCCGGCATCCGCAGTCGCGGAGCTGGCCGAGATCGCCGAGAAGCACCAGGACGCGCTGGCCGCCGCAGCCGACCTGAAGCCCGGCATCGCCGACAAGGACGCGGTCAAGGCCGCCACCGCGGTCCTGCCGCGTGAGGACATCGACCGGGTACTGCGCTCGCGCAACGGCGTCATCAACCTGACCGGCCGGATGCTGGCCGAACTGGACGGCGCCGCCGTGGACGGCGCGGTCCAGGTCGCCCACGCCATGACCACCCACGCCACCGGCGTGGAGATCGACTACTTCTCTGCGGTCGACGACATCACCGAAGCCTGGGGAGGTACCGGCAGCGCGCACATGGGCCGCGGCGAATACAGCGCCGGCACCTTCTACCGCTACCTGACCGTCGACCTGAACGAGCTCATCAAAAACTGCGGCGACTTGGCCGCGGCCCGGAACCTGACCGCGGCGTTCGTCGAAGCGGCGATCACCGCGATGCCCCACGCCAAGAAGAACTCCACCGCCCCCAACACCATCCCGGACCTGGTCGCCGTCGCGGTGCGTGCCGACCGACCGGTGTCCTACGCCTCGGCGTTCGAGGCGGCCGTGCCGGCCGACGCAGTCTCGGGGTTCGCCGCACCCTCCATCACCGCGCTGACCACGTACGCCGCAGCCGTGGACAAGTTGATGGGCGCCTCCCGCAGCCCCCTGCTTCGTGCCTACGCCTCGATCACCGACGCCGAAGGCCAGGGCCTGGGGGAGCGGCTGGACTCCATCGACGATCTGGCCGAGCAGGCCGTCGCTGCCGCGTTCGCTGGCCGGGACAAGGCGTGAGCACCCCCGAGTCGCCGACGGCGCGACCAGGGCTGCTGGTGCACTTGAGCGCTCCCATGCAGTCCTGGGGCCAACGGTCCCGGTTCGGGGAACGCGACACGGCCGCCGTCCCGACCCGCTCCGGGCTCATCGGGCTGATCGCCGCCGCCGACGGCCGGCCACGCGACGCCGACCTCACCGACCTGCGGACCCTGCGATTCCTGATCCGCGTCGACCGGCCCGGCAGCCTGCTGCGCGACTTCCACACCGTCGGCGGCGGACGCCCCAACCACCAGACCGTGGCCACCGCCGAAGGCAAACGACGCCCCGGCGACACCGCCACGCTGGTGACCACCCGCTACTACCTGCAGGACGCGGCATTCACCGTGGCCGTCACCACCGCCCCCGACCCCGCAAACAGCACCGACGGAACCGGCCTGCTGGCCAAGGTCGCGACAGCGCTGGCCGAGCCCACATGGCCACCGTTCCTGGGCCGCCGCTCATGCCCCCCAGAGGCAACACTGCTGCTCGGCCACCACGACAACGCCTGGGCAGCGCTGATGCAATTGCCCTTGCACCGCGCGCTCGACAAGTGGAACCCGGTCGTGGACATCACCTACAGCGCAGACCAGCCCCTGGACGATCTGCCCGTGCCCGAGGGCTGCACACCGGTCGGTGAGCAAACCACCGGCAGCATCACCGACGACCCGCTCAGCTTCGCCGAAACCAGCCGCGCCCACACCCGACGCACCAGCTACCAGCGCGTCATCAAAACCCCCCACACGGTCACCGCGTCAGCCGGCATCGGCACCGACTACCTGGACGCCCTCACCAAACACCTGAACCCCGAAGAAGCCGCCACCGGAGCGTCGCGATGACCGTATGGCTGACCCGCATCACCTTGAACCCCCGCGTCCCGCAGGCCCGCCGCGACCTGCAGGACGTGGCCCAGATGCACCGCACCATCATGAGCCTGTTCCCCGACGCCCTGGGCGACACCGCCCGCCACGCCGCCGGCGCGCTGTTCCGCACCGAAGACACCGACGACGGCACCACCGTGCTCATCCAAAGCCAGATCCAACCCGACCCCACTGCCCTGCCCGACGGCTACGGCACCGCCGTCACCCGCTCACTGGACCCGCTACTGGACGCCCTCCGCCCCGGCCTGCCGGTGCGATACCGCATCATCGCCAACGCCACCCGCAAACTCGGCACCCACACCCAAGCCGGCCGACCCCACCAGATCGTCCCCCTCGGCGGACCCGAAGCCGACCAATGGTGGCAACGACAAGCCGAACAAGCCGGACTCCAACTACGCACCACCACAGCGACCGCGCTCACCTCGGCCACCGGCGTTCGCAAGGGCAACAAACCAGCCAAGCCCCAGCCGCAACGCCACGCCCGCACCCAATTCGACGGCACCGCCACCATCACCGACGCCGAGGCGCTGCGGCAACGCCTGCAAGACGGCATCGGGCGCGGCAAATCCTACGGCTGCGGAATGCTGACCCTGGCCCCGGCCCGATGACCGGAACCACCGAACCGACACAGCTGAGCACCCAGACTGCCCGCCGGAAAATCGCCGCACCAACCGCGGCGATGATCCCGCGCATCGGCGACAGCCTGTCCTTCCTGTACCTGGACATGATGCGGATCATCCAAGACGACACGGGCCTGATCGCCTTCCCCGCCCAACCGGCACCAAACCGTCGACTCCGCATCCCCACCGCAGCGCTGAGCTGCCTGCTGCTCGGACCCGGAACCTCCATCACCATCCCGGCACTGGCAACCCTGGCCCGCCACGGCACCACCGTGGTGTGCACTGGCGCCGGCGCCGTGCGCACCTACGCCGGAATCACCAGCCCCGGCCAATCCAGCCGCTGGCTGGAAGCCCAAGCCCAAGCCTGGGCCGATCCGGAACAACGCCTCGCCGTAGCCGGACGAATGTACGCCATGCGCTTCGGCCAAGACGTCCCAACCGGGGTCACCGTGGCACAACTGCGCGGCCTGGAAGGCCAGCGGATGAAAGCTACCTACAAAATCCTGGCCACCCAACACCGAATCGGCCGATTCAAACGCACCTACGACCCCGAAGACTGGGACAACCAAGACCCTGTCAACCTCGCCCTCTCGGCAGCCAACACCTGCCTATACGGCATCGCCCACGCCGCCATCGTGGCCCTGGGCTGCACACCAGGCCTGGGCTTCGTCCACACCGGCACAACCCACGCCTTCGTCTACGACATCGCCGACCTGTACAAAGCCGAACTCACCCTGCCCCTGGCATTCTCCCTCCACGCCTCCGACAACCCCGAAGCCGATGCTCGGCGCGCCTTCCGCAGCAAGCTACGACTGTTCCGGCTCATGCCCCGCATCGTCCGCGACATCCAAACCCTGCTGCTCCCCGGCCAAGCGCCACTAGCCTCCCCGGACATCGACGACACAGACCTGGAAGACGTCGAGCTCACTCACCTGTGGGATCCGGACGACGGCGCCGTTGCCGGCGGTACCAACTACGGACGTGACCAGCCATGACGAACCTGACGGTCATATCCACAACAGCCGTCCCACCCCACGTCCGCGGAGCTCTATCCCGCTGGATGCTCGAACCGGCGCCGGGACTGTATGTCGGGACCCTGTCAGCGAAGGTACGCACCGAACTATGGGCCGTGGTCGCCGCATCCGTCGGCGACGGCGCTGCTGTGCTGGTATGTCCTGCGGACAACGAACAGCGGTTCGCGCTGCAGACAGCGGGGGAGCGGAGACGGACACCGGTCGATATCGACGGGATGTTGATGATTGCGCTCAACCCTCTGGAGGCAGATAACGAAATGGAAACGGCCGTGTAGCGCTGCAGGTGGTGAAGGGTGCTCTCCGCGCAGGCGGAGGTGGTTCGACGGGGACCCGTCCCCCGCGCGCCCTGTTGCCGTGCTCTCCGCGCAGGCGGAGGTGGTTCGTACATCGCCGTGCTGACCGGGCTCTACATCATGTGCTCTCCGCGCAGGCGGAGGTGGTTCGTGATCGACGGAAACGACTTCGGCACAGTAGCGGTGCTCTCCGCGCAGGCGGAGGTGGTTCGTCGACCGCACGGCCACCGGGAAGGACCGCCAGGTGCTCTCCGCGCAGGCGGAGGTGGTTCGGACATCTTCGAACACGTGGACGACCCGGTCCTGTGCTCTCCGCGCAGGCGGAGGTGGTTCGGGATATCCTCCGAGGTCAAGTGGCCTCTAGTCGTGCTCTCCGCGCAGGCGGAGGTGGTTCGGCCCCCAGGTCTACCGCTGGATCCCGGACACGGTGCTCTCCGCGCAGGCGGAGGTGGTTCGAGGCCGCCAACGTCATCCGGCGGAACGGGTGGGTGCTCTCCGCGCAGGCGGAGGTGGTTCGAAGACGTGCAGCGCCTTGTCGCCGCCGATCGCGTGCTCTCCGCGCAGGCGGAGGTGGTTCGTCACCGCGCTGTACCTGACGCTGGCCGGCAGCGTGCTCTCCGCGCAGGCGGAGGTGGTTCGCCACAACCCCAGCAACGGAATATCGGCAGGACGTGCTCTCCGCGCAGGCGGAGGTGGTTCGGCACCTGATGGCAGGCATGGAGTTCCTCGGCCGTGCTCTCCGCGCAGGCGGAGGTGGTTCGGCCGCGGGCTGCAGCCTTGTCTCCCGCTACGTGTGCTCTCCGCGCAGGCGGAGGTGGTTCGACGGCCACGTCCACCAAGAACCCGTCGGACGCGTGCTCTCCGCGCAGGCGGAGGTGGTTCGGAACCGAGCCGTTCGCACCGGAAC
Source organism: Catenulispora sp. GP43 (assembly GCF_041260665.1). Classification (NCBI taxonomy): domain Bacteria; kingdom Bacillati; phylum Actinomycetota; class Actinomycetes; order Catenulisporales; family Catenulisporaceae; genus Catenulispora; species Catenulispora sp. GP43. Next base: position 7,610 of record NZ_JBGCCT010000058.1, read on the forward strand.
GAGCCCTAGTGCTCTCCGCGCAGGCGGAGGTGGTTCGGTCGGATCTTCGAAGTCGACGCCCTGGGTCGCGTGCTCTCCGCGCAGGCGGAGGTGGTTCGAAGTGCCGACGCGGCGGCACTCCCCTGCCAGGGTGCTCTCCGCGCAGGCGGAGGTGGTTCGGCGGAGGCGCGGCTGGCGGAGCTCGGCGAGTTGTGCTCTCCGCGCAGGCGGAGGTGGTTTCGCCAGGGGCGGAGCTCCGAGGCGGTGTCGTAGGGTGCTCTCCGCGCAGGCGGAGGTGGTTCGTGGCGGATGGCGGCCTGGAGCTCGGCCAGCGCGTGCTCTCCGCGCAGGCGGAGGTGGTTCGGTCTCGCGGGGATGGTCCTCCCCCGCGGGCACGTGCTCTCCGCGCAGGCGGAGGTGGTTCGCTCGCTCTCCTCGCGGCCGCGGCGACGGTGCTGTGCTCTCCGCGCAGGCGGAGGTGGTTCGAACTCGCCTTGACCGCCGATCCGATGGCAGGCGTGCTCTCCGCGCAGGCGCAGGTGGTTCGTCGCTGGCGTATCTCGGTCCGGGCAGCGGGTCGTGCTCTCCGCGCAGGCGGAGGTGGTTCGAGGACTTCGTTGGCCCCGACGGCACCAAGACCGTGCTCTCCGCGCAGGCGGAGGTGGTTCGCCGGCACCGGCGGTGAGCGCGGACATCAGCAAGTGCTCTCCGCGCAGGCGGAGGTGGTTCGGAGGGCGCCGTGGCCATGTCACCTGGAAACCAGTGCTCTCCGCGCAGGCGGAGGTGGTTCGAAATGCAGCACCAGGTTCTCGTCGACGTACCAGTGCTCTCCGCGCAGGCGGAGGTGGTTCGAGGTTCGAGGACGTCTACGAGCGCTTCGACCGGTGCTCTCCGCGCAGGCGGAGGTGGTTCGCAGCCGCACCTTATCCAGCTGACCAACAGCCTGTGCTCTCCGCGCAGGCGGAGGTGGTTCGTCCGGGACCGGTGTGCGCTGGCGCACGGTCGGGTGCTCTCCGCGCAGGCGGAGGTGGTTCGCTGGGCCGGTTCGTCCACCACGTCCCCGACGAGTGCTCTCCGCGCAGGCGGAGGTGGTTCGACACTGGCGCCGGTAGCCGGCAGACCAGACGGGTGCTCTCCGCGCAGGCGGAGGTGGTTCGCCATGTCCGTCCAGTGACCGCCGTTGCTGACGGTGCTCTCCGCGCAGGCGGAGGTGGTTCGGTCCCCCGGATCCACGACCTGAGACACACCAAGTGCTCTCCGCGCAGGCGGAGGTGGTTCGCTGTGAGGAGGCCGAGGTGACCGCCGCGCACGGTGCTCTCCGCGCAGGCGGAGGTGGTTCGCCCTGGGCCTGGTGGCGGAGGACGCGACCGCCGTGCTCTCCGCGCAGGCGGAGGTGGTTCGGTCCACATCCACCCGGCCCACCTGAAGGGGGCGTGCTCTCCGCGCAGGCGGAGGTGGTTCGATGCTCAGGGCTGCGACGTCCCCACGCAGGTCGTGCTCTCCGCGCAGGCGGAGGTGGTTCGGAGAGATGATGGCTGTCAGCGGTCGCGTAATTCCCCACCTGTGGCCGATCTTGTCGGCGTAATTCCCCAGGGTCTCGTCTGCGTAATTCCCCCCCACCGAGGGTGTG
>NZ_JBGCCT010000059.1 GCF_041260665.1 Catenulispora sp. GP43
ACCCTAACCGACCACCCCGAACCACAGACGAAAACCACAGACCAACACCATGATCAAACTAAGCTACGTGGCATTGCCTCCGGCGGCGCCTGCGCAATGCCGTTGGTTGTGTCATGCATGGTGTGGTTCCAGGATGAGGGTTCGGGGTGGGGCGTGGGTGGTGATGGGTTGTGTCCCGCGTTGGCACAAGATCTTCGGGTTGATTCTTGTGGATGGGGTGTAGCAGCGGGTCGGCCAGGACCTCGATCGGGCGGTGGAAGCCCAGGGCCTCGTGCGGCCGGATCTGGTTGAACACGACCCGGTAGGCCTCGGCCTCGCGGTAGAGGTCTTCGACGGTGGCTATCTGCTCGTGGACGCGGTAGAGGTGCTCGTACTTCAGCGAGCCGAAGCCGCGTTCGCGGACGCCGTTCTGGCCGGGACTCTTGGCCCGGGTACGGATGTGCAGCAGCTCCGGGCGGGAGGCGATGAACCTGGCGAAGGCGACGCCCTTGAACGCCCCGCCGTTGTCGGTGACCCGCTTGACCCGATGCGGCTGGCCGGTGTCCGGGTCGGTCGGCAGCAGCTGGGCCAGAGAGGCCCCGCCCAGGCGTTCGGCCTCGGCATAGCGATGCGGACGGCCTCGATCGCGTCAGTGCCGGTGCAGGTTGGCGCGATATGCCAGCCGTGCTCGTACTTCGTGAAGTAGTAGTCGGTAACGCCGGCCAGCCGCCAGATCCCGCCGGTGGTGGTCTCGTATTCGGAGAAGCCCAGCTGCCATACCTCGTTGGGCCTGGTGGGCGGGGTCGCGAACGCTGCCTTGCGGGCCTTGGCCAGCTCGCGACGCTCGCCCTGGTAGTCGGCCGGTTGCAGCAGGCCGCGGCGGCGCAGCGCCCGCTCGACGGTGGAAGCCGAGGCGGCGTGCCCGTCGACCGCCATCAGGGCGTGGATCTTCCTGTGGCCCCAGGCTGGCCAGTCCGCGGCGTACTTGGCGGCGACCGGCTCCACGGCCTCGACTACCGGCGCCGGCCACGGACCCTTGGTCATTGGCTCGCCGCGCCGGTGCGCCGCCAGGTGATCCACCCCGGGTCTGATGGAGGCCCCGATACGTGGAATGTTCTTCCGGGTTGAAGGATCCACGGAACGATGGCTGCACCACGGAAGTACCCGGACGAGCTGCGTGAGCGCGCGGTGCGTCTGGTCCAGGAGTCTGGCCGCCCGATCGCGCATGTAGCCGAGGATCTGGGCGTGCACCGGGAGGCGTTGCGCGGCTGGGTCCGCCAGGCCGAGGCCGATCGCGGCGAGCGGTCCGACCTGCTCAGTACCGCCGAGCATGAGGAGCTCAAGCGGCTGCGGGCCGAGGTCGGGGAGCTGCGGCGGGCGAACGAGATCCTGAAGGCCGCCAGCGCGCTTTTCGCGCGGGAACTCGACCGTCCCCGGACGAAGTCGTGACCATGATCGAGGTTCATGGGCAGCGCTTCGGGGTCGAGCCCCTATGCCGGGTGCTGGAGGTCTCGCCCAGCACGTACTACGCCCGCAAGACCCGCAGGCCGTCGGCGCGAAGCCTGCGCGACGCCGAGTTGCTGGTCCACATCCGCCGGGTCCACGAGCAGAACTACGGCGTCTACGGGGCCCGCAAGGTCTGGAAGCAGCTGCAACGCGAGGGCGTCGACGTCTCCCGCAGACGGTGGAGCGGCTGATGCGCACCGCAGGCTTGACCGGCCTGGTCCGCGGTGCCAAGCGGCGCACCACCATCGTTGAGCCGGCGGCGCCGCGTCCGCCGGACCTGGTCGATCGACGCTTCGTCGCCGCTGGCCCGAACCGGCTTTGGGTCTCGGATATCACCTACGTCCGCACGTGGGAGGGCTGGGCCTACGTCGCGTTCGTCACCGATGTGTTCAGCAGGAGGATCGTTGGCTGGCAGCTCGCGGCGAACCTGCGCACCGACCTACCGCTGGACGCCCTGGAGATGGCCATTTACCAGCGGCAGCCCGAGCGCAACGAACTGATACACCACTCCGATCGTGGCTGTCAGTACCTTGCGATCCGTTACACCGAACGCCTGGCCGAGATCGGCGCCTCAGCCTCCGTCGGCTCGGTCGCGGACTCCTACGACAACGCCCTGGCCGAGGCTGTTAACGCCACCTTCAAGGAGGAGCTGATCCACCGCAAGAGCTGGAGAACCCGCACCGAGGTCGAACTCGCCACCTCCGCCAGGGTCGGCTGGTACAACCACCACCGCATCCACGGCTCACTCGGGGACGTCCCACCCGCAGAATACGAAACCAACCACTACGCTTCGATCAAGACAGCACAGCCTGCCTGACACAGACAACCGGGTCTCTAGCAAACCCGGGGTGGATCACCCGCCCAACGAGCCGCCCACCAGCTACTTGCCGGCCCAGCCGCATAGCCCGCCAGCCCGAGACGCCGATGCCTGATTGCGGCTGCTCGCACAGTCAGACATCGGCGACATGGGCCGCCCTGACGCACGCCTCCGACTGGCACCAGGGCGGTCGCACCCCCGGCGGTACGACACGCCTGCCGCGGAGGCGTCCGCGGCCGGCCTGGCAACCCCACCCGCCGGGCTGGCTGCCCTGGTAGAGCCGTTCACAACAGGCAGCTATATCAGGGCCCATACTTGGTTGACGGGCAACTTCGCTACACCTACGTTGGTGACTTCGCGAGAGCGTTCAATCACGCCTCGCGGTCACAAGTGCCGAAGGCGGGGGTATCAGTGGGACGTCCGACGGATTGGTGGATCTTGTCCCTGGACAAGGATCCACTCCCCCAAGACCCCGAAAACCTACAGCTCTGGTCGACGCTCTACCACGAATTCGCCGACCAAATCGATCTGGTCCGTGGTGGCACCGTCGGGCTGATGAGTGATCCAGCCATCACCGGCTGGCTCGGACAATCCGGGCAGGCATTCTTCGACGCCTTGACTCCGTACCCGTCGATGCTCAGCGTCTCGACTACGGCGTACCGGGAGATCGGCGACGCCTGGGAGATCTTCGGTGGCCGTGTCAGGAACCTGCAACCGCAATTCGACAGCCTGTGTACCCAGTGCCTCGGCAAACTTCAGGCGATCATGAGCGACGGTGGCCTCCCCGATGCCGACGCCAAGCAGCTGATCATGAACCCTGATCAGCTCACCGGAACCCTCATGGCGGTCGCCTCCCACAGCTCGCTTGGGCACGACCAGTTCCTGAAGACCGCGGCCGACAAGGTCCGCACCCATGTCATCGACGCATCCAACATCAGAAGCGGCCAGCTGGAATCCCTAATGTCCCAAACAGCCGCCGCCCGTAAGGCGTGTTTGGACGCGATCCATGACGCTGCGGCCATGGCGTCACGGGTCACGAAGCAGGCCGGCGGCAAAGGCATCAACGCCGCAGACTTCGGCGCACGTTACGCTGCGTTCGGCGGCGCCGCAGCCGATCTGACCCTGCTCCTCCCCGGATCCACAGGCACAGATCTCGAAGACGGGATGGTCCTCTCCTCCGCCCCCGGCCCCGATGGGGTGCCGGACTGGTGGGTCGCGCTGACCGATGAGGAACGCCAGCACTATTGGCAAAGCGACCCAGAGGTTCCCGCCCTGCTGGGCAGCGTGTTGTACTACACCGACGGAACGGCGCCTCCTGCCGTATCCAGTCCGACACTCGCGCGAGTACTCAAGGACGCGTACATACGCCCAGGTGAAGTCTCCCAAATCGACGGCGATGGCCAACTGTCGACGGCGCTCGACTATGAGCTGGACACAGGTGTGCAGGTCGGCGGGAGATGGCATATCAACAAGGCAGCGAACGTCCTGAGCAGCCTGGTGAAAGTCCTCGACGATCCCAACTCGAACCTCACCGCGCAAGACCAGATCGTGGCGGCCTCCATGGCAACCCGCCTGTGGCGGAGCATCCTTGGCCAAGACAAGACAGGCAACGTCGCCCAGATACTCAAGGACAACCCTGCCCGCGCGACCGACCTGGAGAACGCCCTGAAATCCGCCATGAGATCCCCGTCCGGCCGTTCGATCACAGGTGACCCGGGCGACTACGATTGGACCACGGCAAACGGCCTGCCCAGGCTGCCAACAGCCCCGCCCCCCAATCCGGCGAACGATGGCATCGACGGCGGAGAGATCGAGCCCGGCGGCGAGCTCCCCGAGATCCCCGAAATCGATCCCCTAGCGTGAGCAGCCCCGGAGCACACATGATCACCGACGCCAACGTGGGCGAGTTCCTCACCCAGCGCCACCCTGACTTTGCGCCGCTCTACCAGTCACACCTCGACGTCTGGGGCACAGATCCGTCAGCCCGCTACATCCTGCTCCGGACCTTCGCGGAAGAGTTCATGACCCCGCAGCTCAGGACAGGATCGCCCGAGGAGCGGACACGGCTGTTCGACACGGTCGAGCAGCTCCTCACAGATGGCGACTCACTCATTGACGACGCCGCCGACCACCAGATCATCGACGAACTCGTGTACGTCGGCTACACCCTAAAAGACGATCCAGTCGATCTCACCGGCGCTGGCGCCGAGACCACAGCACGGATCGCCCGTACCCGCGACTGGCGGCCCGGCCAGGCATAGCAAGCATGAGTCGCTGCCAACGGACCCAAAGGAAAGGAAGGCACATGCGCCCACTACCGGATGCCGACCTGAGCCTCGACCTGGACGGCCTCGACCGCTTCGCCAGCTCACTAGAGAACATCACAGCCCAGTGGAACGGCACCGACAATCAGATCGGGGATGTCGACTGGCCTGCTGGTGACACCGCCCTCCTCGACGCACTCGACGCCTTCACCCGCTCCTGGGCGAACGCCACAACCATCCTGGACACCTACTCCGCCCAGCTGTCGAAAATGGCCCACACCTGCGCCGACCAGTTCAAACAGACCGACAGCAACCTCGCTGGGCAGACACCGCACGGCAGAAAGCCGATCGACTACTAGTCACAGAAGCCACCGGAAGCTGAACATGTCCCGGTTACTGCTCCCCCGGCGAGATCATGCATGTCTACCCGATCGGCGTACCTGAATCGCGGGCCGATGTTCTCCGCCCTCGGGGGCGAAGACGTACAGCCGCTGTACATGTCCTGCCACAAGGCGAAGACCGGGATGACTTCGGCGTGATGGCCATGCCGTTCTGACAACACTCCACCCCGACACGGGCCCTGAGAGGTCCGCGCCGGGGTACGGGATGGTCAGCCCGTGGCTTCCCCATCGGTCAGTTCGGCAGGCTCGGCAGCGAGGTCGGCGTCCTGAACGCGGCCCTGTGCGGCAGTCACGTTCTGCGTCACATTTTGCAGAACGCTGATGGTGCTCTGGGTTCGGCGCTGCGAAGCGACGGGCTGGGTCTCATCGCCGGCAGGCGTGGTCTCGGACATGGTCGTCTCCTTGCTGGTCCGGCACCCTGCCGACCGCATCCACTGTCCCATGACTGCGCGTCAGTGAACCTGTACCTAAATGAGATCGGGGTGTCGCGCACGCCGCGCAATCCCCGCCGTGCTCGGTCCCCGGATGCCCCGAGCTGACCGCTGCGGTGGGCACTGCTCCGGGTGCCAAGCCGAGGCGGACGCACAGCAAGGCACACCGGCGGAAGCGCGTGCGGCTTGAGGTGGCCACGCATCTAGCCCGGCAGGGGAGCCGCGCCGTCCTCCAGCTGATCCACCACAGGTAGCGATGCCGAACGGTGTGACTCCCAGCGATAGTTGGCGGCTATGAGGAGCGTGACGTGGGGCCGGGCGTGGATTCCCAGCGATTGTTGGCGGCTTCTCCCAGGGTTACTTGGCGCGGTTGAAATTGATCTGCCACCTCGGGACGGGTTCGCCGCGGCATGGGCGGAACATGACCTCGTCGGTCTGTCGCGCAGGATCCGGAAGTGGGTGTCCTCGATGACGAAGGTCTTGTGGTCTCGGCGACAGGGCCTTGTGGTTCGCGTCCACGTCGCGGGTTCGCCGCTGGGCGCCTGATGCCGCGACCGGCGGTACCCTCTGGGATCGCCGGTCGCGGGTTCACACCTCGTCTACTTGACACCGATGTGGAACTGGTAGATGTCGCCGATGTTCGCGCAGAATCCGGGACCGACCGTCTGTTGCTTGCCGCCATAGAAGACGACGGTGACCTTGTAGTTGCTGCTGTCGTCGCAAACCTGGCCATTGCCGTCGACTTCAATCACGTTGCTCCCCGAACCGGTGTAATTGAATCACTGCTTCGGACCGCCGGTCAGTCGGGCATCGTGATAGTTATTGCAATCTGTGGTGTAAACGTCCGCGTGTGCCGCCGTGGCGCCCGCGAGCCCCACCCCGGCCAGGGCCAGGGTGCTGATGGCGACGGCACTGACCGTCCTCTTCATCCGCATGGTGTGCATCCCTTCGATCGGGTCGCCGCGCGATCTGCGCGCGGCGGTTCTTGAGCGACGCTGCGGGTGCCATGCCGACCCCCGTTGCCCAGGTGCAACATCCGCATGATCACAATGCGATCTCCGAGAGTCATCCTTTTGTCGGGATACCCGAAGACCGCCCGCCCGTCCTCGTCGATACTCAGGCGGTAGCATCCTCGGGGTCCAGATGATTCGACCAGGTTCGACAAGATCACCTCAGGCGGGCGGGATCGCATGCTCCGGATCCATCTGGGCACCGACGGGTTGGCGCGAACACGGTTCGCGATATCGCCGCTTCGCGTGGCCGGCGAACTGTTGTACACCTTCGCGTATCGCCCATACCTGCTGAGCAGGCAATGGCGCTCCCGCGCCAGCCAAGTCCTGGAATACCCGGGCCTGGAACTGCTGGCCGCACTATCCGGCCCGAACACCCACTTCCACTACTACGCCGCGGACTTCATCAACCCCGAACCGGCGACGTTCCACAACGACCTCGAGCAGGAGCTACACCAAGTGGCTACCACGGCCACCGAACGGGTCGGGTACGAGATGCAGATCGCGCTCACCGGCCGACCCACGGAACCCGCCACTCCAACCCGCAGCACACAAGCCGTTCTGCTAAAGGCCGCCCAACGCGGCGAACACGACCTCGCCCAACAGGCCGCCGCTCAACTGGAACAGTTCTGGAAGCTCGCCCTCGCACCGCACTGGCCACAAATCCAGCAGGAGCTGGAAGACGACGTCGCGGCCCGCGCCACCATCACCGCCCGCAACGGCTTCGACCAGATGATCAACGGACTCGGCCCGGGACTGGCCTGGCGGGACGGCGGCCTGGACATCGGCCCCGTCAGCGTCGCGGACGAACTCACCTCCGAAGCCCTGATCCTGACCCCGTCGCCCTTCATCTCCGGGTACATCTACTCCATCGACACCGGCGACGCCCCAGAGGTCCGAATCCCCACCCTCTCCTATCGCGCGGTCCGATCACCCTCAGGTCCGCGCCCACCGCTCGATGAACTCATCGGTACCACCCGCGCCCACCTGCTCGCCGCGCTCACCACACCCCATACCACCAGCGAACTGGCCGAACGCCTCCACCTCAGCCGCTCCACTGTTTCCTACCACCTGCAAATCCTGCACCGGGCCGGCCTGCTCCACCGCACCCATCACAACCGCGCCGTCCAATATCAGAGGGCGGGATGTACCGTGATGCCCGGTTCATCGCTGGCGTTGGGTGAGGCGGGCTGGTCAGGGGGTTAGTTGTTGGGGCTTGGGCGCGGCA
>NZ_JBGCCT010000060.1 GCF_041260665.1 Catenulispora sp. GP43
CTGTCAGCGGTCGCGTAATTCCCCACCTGTGGCCGATCTTGTCGGCGTAATTCCCCAGGGTCTCGTCTGCGTAATTCCCCCCCACCGAGGGTGTGCGGTGCAGGCTGACCGCGGGGTCGGGTCCTCGTCCGTGTGAGTCTTCCTCGTCAGCTAGTTGATGGCGAGGGAGCAGGATGGCGAGGAGAACCTTTCAAGTGATCGACATTACGGAGATCCTGGTCCACTGGTATGCCGGCCGCTCCCAGGTCGAGATGTCCGATTCGCTCGGCCTGGATCGCAAGACGATCCGCAAGTACCTGGCGCCGGCGATCGAGGCCGGGTTCGCGCCCGGCGGCAAGCCGATGAAGGAGGCCGACTGGCGTCCGCTGGCCAAGGGCTGGTTCCCGGAGCTGGTCGACGCCTCGGTGCGGCAGCTGACCTGGCCGGCGATCGCGGTCCACCGCGACTACATCGTGGAGATGCTCGGCGCGGGCGTCACGGTGACGACGATCCACCAGCGGCTGCGCGACGAGCAGGGCCTGACCGCGTCGCTGTCGGCGTTCCGCCGGTATGTGACCTCCAACCTGCCCGAGGAAGTGCAGCGCAACAAGGTCACGGTGCTGTTCAGCGAGGCGTCCCCGGCCGGGGAGGTCGCGCAGATCGACTACGGCCGGCTGGGGATCTGGACCGATCCCCGCACTGGCCGGCGGCACCGGGTTGAGGCGTTTGTGATGGTGTTGGCGCACTCCCGGCACATGTTCGTCCGCCCGGTGCTGACCTTGGACCAGGAGTCCTGGACCCGGTCGCATGTGCTGGCCTTCGAGTTCTTCGGCGGCGCGGTGCAGCGCCTGGTGCCGGACAACCTGAAGACCGGGGTGGAGCGGCCCGACCTCTACGACCCGAAGATCAACCGGTCGTATGCCGAGCTGGCCGAGCACTACGGCGCCCTGGTCGACCCCGCCCGCGCGCGGAAACCCAAGGACAAGCCCGGAGTGGAAAGACAGATGCCTTATATACGTGACTCCTGGTGGCGGGGCCGGCAGTTCGCTTCCTTGGAGGAGATGCAGCGCTCGGCGCTGGCCTGGTGCTCGGAGGTCGCCGGGATGCGGCGGCACCGCGGGCTGGACGGGGCGGCGCCGCTGGCGGTGTTCACCGCCGCCGAAGCCGAAGCCCTGGTCCCGCTGCCCAGGGCGCCGTTCGTGCTGGCCACCTGGTCTCGGGGCAAGGTCGGGCCGGACATCCACGTCAAGGTCGGCCGGGCACTCTACTCGGTGCCGTGGAAGCTGATCGGTCAGACCGTCGACGCCCGTTCCACGGCGCTGACCGTGCAGATCTTCCACAACGGCGAGCTGGTCAAGACGCACGCCCGCACCGAGCGCAAGCAGACCGACCTGGCCGACTACCCGAGCGAGAAGATCGCGTTCCACATGAGGACGCCGACGTGGTGCCGGACCACCGCCGAGGCGGTCGGCCCGGCGACGACAGCGGTCGTCGAGGCGCTGCTGGAGGTGAACGCCCTCTACCGGCTGCGCGCGGCCCAGGGCGTGCTGCGCCTGGTGGACAAGTACGGGCCGGTGCGGCTGGAGGCGGCCTGCCGCAAGGCCGTCGACGTCGGTGACCCGTCGTATCGCACGGTCAAGGGCGTACTCGCGGCCGGGCTGGAGCACGACCCGGCGCCGACCGGCACCGGCGACGGCGGCGCGGCGGCGTTCCTGCGCGGGCCTTCACAGCTGTTCGCGGACGTCGTCCCCCTGGTCACCGCGAACGGCGACACCGTCGAGGCCATGGAGACGACGGACGACGCCGCGATCGGCGTGGAGACGACGACGCCGGCGACCGTCATCCCGCTGGGGACGACGCGCGATCGGAACGAGGCCGCCTCGTGACCGGCCGGACGATCGAGGTCCACGAGGTGTTCGCCGCCGACTGGTCCCGCCTGGCCGGGCTGCTGGCCGACTTCCTGGAGGCCAGCCCCGCCTCGGCGGCGTCCCTGGCCCGCCGCTCCCGCCTCTGGCCCGACACGGTCATCGCCGACCTGCGCGAACAAGCCTTGCTGCTGACGAACACCCTGGAAGGAACCCAACGATGAGCATCCTGCAACCGCCGCTTCAGACCTCGCTGCGCATGCTGAAGCTGTCCGGCATGCTGGAGACCCTGGACGCCCGCCTGGCGCAGGCCCGGGCCGGCGACCTGGGCCACCTGGAGTTCTTGCAGGTGCTCTGCGAGGACGAGATCTCCCGCCGGGACACCGCGGCGATGAACCGGCGCATCCGCCGCGCCCGCTTCGAGCAGCAGTCCACCTTGGAGGGCTTCGACTTCACCGCCGCCCCGAAGCTCCCGGCCGCCGCGATCCGCGACCTGGCTGCGCTGCGCTGGCTCGGCGCCGGGGAGTCGGTTGTTCTCTACGGACCGGTCGGAGTCGGGAAAACGCATATAGCGCAAGCATTGGGGCATCTCGCCATCCGCTCGGGCGCCGACGTCCGCTTCACCAAGACTTCCCACCTGCTCGCCGATCTGGCCGGCGGCCACGCCGACAACACCCTGGAGCGCCGCATCCGCGAGTACGCCCGCATCCCGGTCCTCATCCTCGACGACTTCGCGATGCGCGAGCTCACCCCGACCCATGCCGACGACCTCTACGAGCTGATCACCGAGCGGGCCACCCTCGGCGGCTCCATGATCCTCACCTCGAACCGGCAGCCGTCGGACTGGTATCCGCTGTTCCCGAACCCGGTCGTGGCCGAGAGCCTCCTGGACCGGTTGATCAACACGAGCCACCAGATCTTCATGAACGGCCCGTCCTACAGGCCCAACAAGCGGCCAAAGTCCGCGGTCCCCACGGGGAACTCGACAGCACGAGACGATCAACGATAGAACATCAACCGAGGACCCGGGCCTGAGGAAATAGGCCGACACAGCCCTGGGGAAAATCGCAGACGCCGACA
>NZ_JBGCCT010000061.1 GCF_041260665.1 Catenulispora sp. GP43
CGGCCAGGCGTATGGATGGGTAGGGGAGCGTCGTGCAGCCAGTGAAGTCCCGGGGTGACCCAGGGGTGGAGGCTGCACGAGTGAGAATGCAGGCATGAGTAGCGAATGCGACGTGAGAAACGTCGCCGCCGGATGACCAAGGGTTCCTGGGCCAGGCTAATCCGCCCAGGGTGAGTCGGGACCTAAGGCGAGGCCGACAGGCGTAGTCGATGGACAACGGGTTGATATTCCCGTACCCGCGAAGGTCCGCCCAGTGTTGAATCAGGTGATGCTAAGCCCGTGAAGCGCCCTAGTTCCTTCGGGAACCGGGTGTCGTGGAGCCGGTGGCCCGAACTTGTAGTAGGCAAGCGATGGTGTGACGCAGGAAGGTAGCCCAACCCGGGCGGTGGTTGACCCGGGGTAAGGATGTAGGGCGGTGTGTAGGCAAATCCGCACACCATGTGCCTGAGATCTGATGCCGAGCCCGTAGGGGCGAAGTGGGTGATCCTATGCTGCCGAGAAAAGCATCTAGCGAGGACCAAGCGGCCCGTACCCCAAACCGACACAGGTGGTCAGGTAGAGAATACCGAGGCGATCGGGTGAACCGTGGTTAAGGAACTCGGCAAAATACCTCCGTAACTTCGGGAGAAGGAGGGCTCCAACTGGTGATCACCTTTGCGGTGTGAGCTGGGGGGAGTCGCAGAGACCAGCGAGAAGCGACTGTTTACTAAAAACACAGGTCCGTGCGAAGTCGCAAGACGATGTATACGGACTGACGCCTGCCCGGTGCTGGAACGTTAAGGGGACCGGTTAGACCGCAAGGTCGAAGCTGAGAACTTAAGCGCCAGTAAACGGCGGTGGTAACTATAACCATCCTAAGGTAGCGAAATTCCTTGTCGGGTAAGTTCCGACCTGCACGAATGGCGTAACGACTTCTCGACTGTCTCAACCACGGACCCGGCGAAATTGCACTACGAGTAAAGATGCTCGTTTCGCGCAGCAGGACGGAAAGACCCCAGGACCTTCACTATAGCTTGATATTGGTGTTCGACTCGGTTTGTGTAGGATAGGTGGGAGGCTGTGAAGCTCGGACGCTAGTTCGGGTGGAGCCGGCGTTGAAATACCACTCTGATCGTGTTGGATGTCTAACCTCGGTCCGTGATCCGGATCAGGGACAGTGTCTGGTGGGTAGTTTAACTGGGGCGGTTGCCTCCTAAAGAGTAACGGAGGCGCCCAAAGGTTCCCTCAGCCTGGTTGGCAATCAGGTGGCGAGTGCAAGTGCACAAGGGGGCTTGACTGTGAGACCGACAGGTCGAGCAGGTGCGAAAGCAGGGACTAGTGATCCGGCCATGGCTTGTGGAAGCGTGGTCGCTCAACGGATAAAAGGTACCCTGGGGATAACAGGCTGATCTTCCCCAAGAGTCCATATCGACGGGATGGTTTGGCACCTCGATGTCGGCTCGTCGCATCCTGGGGCTGGAGTAGGTCCCAAGGGTTGGGCTGTTCGCCCATTAAAGCGGTACGCGAGCTGGGTTTAGAACGTCGTGAGACAGTTCGGTCCCTATCCGCTGCGCGCGCAGGAGACTTGAGAAGGGCTGTCCCTAGTACGAGAGGACCGGGATGGACGGACCTCTGGTGTGCCAGTTGTCCCGCCAGGGGCATGGCTGGTTGGCTACGTTCGGGAAGGATAACCGCTGAAAGCATCTAAGCGGGAAACCTGCTTCAAGATGAGGTCTCCCACCCACTTGATGGGGTAAGGCTCCCGGTAGACCACCGGGTTGATAGGCCGGGCGTGGAAGCTCCGTGAGGGGTGTAGCGGACCGGTACTAATAGGCCGAGGGCTTGACCACAAAGCTGACTCTTTATACAGCGTCTACGCTGCTCGCATCCACTGTTTAGATCTGAGACCCCTACTGGCCTCGGAGACCTTTTGGTTTCCGGCTGGTTGTCTCAAGATGTTACGGCCGCCATAGCGGTGGGGAAACGCCCGGTCCCATTCCGAACCCGGAAGCTAAGCCCGCCAGCGCCGATGGTACTGCCAGGGGGACCTGGTGGGAGAGTAGGACGCGGCCGGACTAA
>NZ_JBGCCT010000062.1 GCF_041260665.1 Catenulispora sp. GP43
CCATCCCCGGAGCGAGTAGGGATGGCGCGTTGCCGCGCCGTTGGGTCGGCGCGAAAATGTGCCTGCACGGTGCTGCCCGCATCGAGCACGTGTGGCCTTGGGTGATGAACCCGGGAGCGAGTCTGGTGCGGGCCGCGTATAAGGGCTGGATCTTGTTGCTTCGAGCACGCCGGCCAGGCTTTTGGCTTGCCCGACGCGGCCAGCGGGCAGTGCCGTGCGTGGTGTGGCTGGGGAGCCTTTGCTCGGGAGGGAGATCCCGATGGGAGAGTATGCCGATGTGGTGGAGTTGCAGGCATCGGCCGAATACGCCGAGCGTGTCGCGGCCATCGACATCGCCAAGGCCAGCGCCATGGTGTGCACCCGGCTGCCTGGTGAGCGCAACCCTGCCCGGCGGATGCAGCGCACCTTCGCGGTGAAAGCCACCACCGCAGCGATCGCCGAGCTGGGTGATCACCTGGTCTGCCAAAGCATCGAGCTGGTGGTGATGGAGGCCACCGGCGACTACTGGAGACCGTTCTTCTACCAGCTGGAGGCCCGGGGCCTGCGGGTCTGGCTGGTGAACCCCCGCGAGGTGAAGAACGTGCCCTCCCGGCCCAAAACCGACAGACTCGATGCCATCTGGCTGGCCAAACTCGCCGAACGCGGCATGCTGCACCCCTCATTCGTCCCGCCCAAACCAGTGCGGCAACTACGGGCCTTGACCCGCACCCGCGCCAACCTGGTCGCCGACCGCACCCGATACCGCAACCAGATCGAGTCGGTCCTGGAAGACGCATGCCTGAAAATCGCCGACAAGAAAGACGGCGCCTCAGACCTGTTCGGCGTCTCCGGACGAGCCATGCTCGACGCCCTATGCGCCGGCGAACGCAACCCCAAAACCCTGGCCCAACTGGCCCGCGGCCGAATGCGCCGCAAAATCGCCACCCTGGAACAGGCCCTGACCGGCCACTTCGAACAACACCACGCCGAACTGATCACCACCCTGCTACGGCTGCACGACCACCTCACCACCGAAATCGACACCCTCACCACCAGAATCGAAGCCGCGATCGCCGACCTGGACCCCACCCCACCCCCCGACGACGACCACCCCGGCCGCATGCCACTGCTGGACCGACTCGACCAGATCCCCGGCGTCTCCCGCGAAATCGCCGCCGCCATCGTGGCCGAGACCGGCTTCGACATGACCATCTTCCCCACCCCCGGCCACCTGGCCTCCTGGGCCACACTCACCCCCCACACCAAACAATCCGGCGCCAAACACACCCACGGACCCACCGGCAAAGGCAACGGCTGGATCAAAGCCCCCCTATCCCAAGCCGCCATCGGCGCCTCCCGCACCAAAACCTTCCTCGGCGCCCGCTACCGCCGCATCGCCAAACACGCCCCACCCAAAAAAGCCGTCGTCGCCGTCGCCCGCAGCATCCTGGAAATCACCTGGTACCTCATCGACAACCCCGACACCCACTTCCACGACCTCGGACGCGACTGGCACCAACAACACACCAACCAAGCCCGCAAAACCCGCCAAGCCATCCGCGAACTCGAACACCTCGGCTACACAGTCACCCTCACCCCGGCCGCCTAACACCCCACAACACCACACAACCCGGGCAGCCGGGACACTGCACCCTGCCCCCGCGAACCATCATTTTCCGGCCAGGCCGCTCGCCGCGCAGGCGCCGCCGGAGGC
>NZ_JBGCCT010000063.1 GCF_041260665.1 Catenulispora sp. GP43
GGCAATGCCACGTAGCTTAGTTTGATCATGGTGTTGGTCTGTGGTTTTCGTCTGTGGTTCGGGGTGGTCGGTTAGGGTCGGTGTCGTGTCCCAGGATGTTGTTTCGCCGGTTGTTCGGCCGGTGGCGTTGATGGATCAGGTTTCTGTCGGGGTGTTGGTCCAGGCGGTGTCCCGGGATCGGGTGGATGCGGCTGTTGACGCGTGTGGGGTGCGGGAGCGGCGGCGGGGTGGGAAGTTGCCGGCGCATGTGGCGGTGTATTTGACGATGGGTTTGTGTCTGTTCCCGGATGAGCCGCAGGATGAGGTCGCGGGCAGGGTCACCGGGTCGTTGTCGGCGTTCGGGGTGTGGGATGCCGGCTGGGCGGCTCCGACGTCTTCGGCGGTGACTCAGGCGCGTAAGCGTATTGGGCCGGCGGTGATGCGGGCGGTGTTCGAGCAGGTGGCGGTGCCGGTGGCGGAGTATGACACCGCCGGGGGGTTCCTGCGTGGTTGGCGCGTGATGGCCATCGACGGGTTCAGCCTGGATGTGCAGGACACGCCGGAGAACGCGGCAGAGTTCGGATACACCACCAGGGCAGCGGGCGGGTCGCCGTTCCCGAAGGCGCGGGTGGTCGCGGTGGCCGAGTGCGGCACGCATGCCATGCTCGATGCCGAGATCGGCCCGTTCGCCACTGGCGAGAAGACCCTGGCGGTGCCGTTGCTGAACCGGTTGGGTACGGACTGGCTGCTCACCGCCGACCGGAACTTCTACGGCTTCCCTGCCTGGCGCATGGCCGCCGATACCGGTGCCGCGCTGTGTTGGCGGGCCCCGGGCCAGCTGGGGCTGCCGGTGCTCACGCCCCTGGCCGATGGCACCTACCTGTCGGTGGTGATCGACTCCAAGGTCCAGGGCGGGCGGCGCGAGCAGATCCTGGCCACCGCCCGCGCGGGAGCGCAGCCCGATCCCGGCACAGCCCGGATAGTGCGGGTCATCGAATACGACGTGCCCGATCGGGGAGACCCGGCCCGACGCGAGGTGATCCGCCTCATCACCACGATCGTGGATCCACGGCAGGCCTCCGCGGCCGAGCTGGCCCGCGCCTACCACCAGCGCTGGGAGGAGGAGACCGGGATCGACCAGGTCAAGACCCACCTTCGCGGATCGGGCCGGGTACTGCGCTCCAAAAGCCCGGACCTGGCCTACGCCGAAATCTGGGGCTATCTGCTGGTCCACTACGCCATCAGCGCCCTGATCGGGCGAGCCGCCACCGCCGCCGGACTCGATCCAGACCGGATCAGCTACATGCGCACCCTGCGCCTGGTCCGCCGCTCCGCCACCGGCACCGCGGCTTTTCCCCCCTGAAGACCTCCAAACAGCCGCCCACATGATCGCCGAACAGATCACCCGCCCGGCCAACCTCAACCCGCCCCGACGCCAACGCACCTACCCCCGCGTCGTCAAACGCCACCGCCACGCCAACCTCTACCGCCAGAAGAAAACCACCGACACCGGCACCCGCCACCACACCCCACCCACCATCCGGCACCACCCAGCCACAGCAACAAGATCAAACTAAGCTACGTGGCATTGCC
>NZ_JBGCCT010000064.1 GCF_041260665.1 Catenulispora sp. GP43
TCAGAGGGCGGGATGTACCGTGATGCCCGGTTCATCGCTGGCGTTGGGTGAGGCGGGCTGGTCAGGGGGTTAGTTGTTGGGGCTTGGGCGCGGCAGGGTGAACAAGCCGGGTTCGTCTTCGACGACGAGGCCGGTGGCGACGAGGCGTTTGAGCTTGGAACGCATCCCTTCGATCTTGGTGGACTCGACACCCAGGTCCAGGGCGTGGCACAGGTCTTTCGCGCGCATCGGCGTGGTGGCATCGGTCAGTGCGGTGAGGATGTGCTGATAGACGGGGTTGTCTGGCAGCCGGGGGCCGGCGGGCTCGTCGTCACCGAGAGCGAGGATGACCTTTCGGGCCACCTGCAGGTCGGCGAGTTCGGCTTCCAGGTCGCGCAGCTGTCCGGCCAGGGTGTCGATCTGTGCCCTGACGTGCTCGGTGGTGGCGGTGACGGCCTGCTCGCGGTCGGCGATCTTCTCCAGAGCGGTTCTGCTCACCGGCGTTCTCCTATGCTCCGCGCCAGGTCGGGGTGGTCTCGCCGGTCAGCCGCCGCGCCATGATCGACGTTATCGCCCAGTAGACGCGGGATTCGGAGGATGACTCGGTGGCCTCGTACTCGCGGACCAGCCGGCGCTGCAGAAGCAGCGTGCCGTTGGTCTGTTCGACACGCCAGCGGATCGGCTGCGGGACGAAGCCGGTCTGTTCCGGGTTGCGCTGCACGATCTGGACGGTGATGTCGAGTCCGGCGCCGTGCTCGACGACGCTGCTCTTGAAGCCCTGGTCGACCAGCGCCGTGGTGACCGTGGGGGCCTTGGCGGCGACCTTGTCCAGCAGACGGGTCCCGAACACGTTGTCGTGCAGCCCGGCCGAGGCCACGACCACCGCGATGACCAGCCCTATGACATCCACCGCGAGTCCGCGTTTCCGGCCCGGTACCTTCTTGTTCGCGTCCTTACCCGTCGTGGCCGCGGGCACGTTCATCGCCGCGTGCAGGCTCTGCGTGTCGGCCACCACCAACGACGGGTCCTCGGACCGGCCGGCCTTCTCGCGCACCTGCGCCCGCAACAGGTCATGGACGACCTCGTCCAACCCGTCATCGCGCCAGGTGTAGAAGTAGTACTTCACCGCGCCGGGCGGCGGAAGATCATGCGGAAGATAGTCCCACTGACAGCCGGTCCGGTTCTGATAGAAGATCCCGTTCACGATCTCCCGGTAGTCGTAGACGCCCGAATGCCCGGTCGGCGACGGATGCTGCGCCTTCCACGCCACGATCACCGGTTCGATCAACGCCCACTGCGCATCCGACACATCGCTCTTGTACGGCAGCCGCTCGCTCACCGAACCAGCGCACCACGCAGCCGCCAGCCTGTCGGGCGGTTCAGCCGAACGCCACACCATCGAGCAAACCCATACCGGACATCACAGTACGTCCCGCCCTCTCAG
>NZ_JBGCCT010000065.1 GCF_041260665.1 Catenulispora sp. GP43
GTTCACAGGTGGTGCATGGTTGTCGTCAGCTCGTGTCGTGAGATGTTGGGTTAAGTCCCGCAACGAGCGCAACCCTCGTTCCATGTTGCCAGCGCGTTATGGCGGGGACTCATGGGAGACTGCCGGGGTCAACTCGGAGGAAGGTGGGGATGACGTCAAATCATCATGCCCCTTATGTCCAGGGCTGCACACATGCTACAATGGCCGGTACAGAGGGCTGCGATACCGCAAGGTGGAGCGAATCCCAAAAAGCCGGTCTCAGTTCGGATCGGGGTCTGCAACTCGACCCCGTGAAGTCGGAGTCGCTAGTAATCGCAGATCAGCAACGCTGCGGTGAATACGTTCCCGGGCCTTGTACACACCGCCCGTCACGTCACGAAAGTCGGTAACACCCGAAGCCGGTGGCCTAACCCCTTGTGGGAGGGAGCCGTCGAAGGTGGGACCGGCGATTGGGACGAAGTCGTAACAAGGTAGCCGTACCGGAAGGTGCGGCTGGATCACCTCCTTTCTAAGGAGCCTCTCACCGCGGAGCACGCACCACAGGGTGTGTGGTTCGGGTGCAGAGTCGTCCGGTTGGTTCCAGCGATCGTCTGGACGCCGGCGCTCAAGGGTGGAACATCGAAGACTTAATCGGCTCGCCTCTCACGAGGTGAGCCTGTTCTGGTTCGGCACACTGTTGGGTCCTGAAGGAACAGCCGTTTGGTTGTCTTCTTCAGTACCGGATCTCCTCCGGGTGTCCATACCGCGTCGCGCTGCGACGGCTGGTGGCTCCGTGAGTGGGGGAGATGAGCCGGTGGGTGTTTGAGATCTGAACAGTGGATGCGAGCATCTTTGTGGCCAAGTTTTTAAGGGCGCACGGTGGATGCCTTGGCACCAGGAGCCGATGAAGGACGTGGTAGACCGCGAAAGGCCTCGGGGAGCTGTCAAACGAGCTGTGATCCGAGGGTGTCCGAATGGGGAAACCCGGCCGCATGTGAGTGCGGTCACCCACGCCTGAATATATAGGGCGTGTGGAGGGAACGACGGGAAGTGAAACATCTCAGTACCGTCAGGAAGAGAAAACAACAGTGATTCCGGGAGTAGTGGCGAGCGAAACCGGATGAGGCTAAACCGTTTGCGTGTGATACCCGGCAGGGGTTGCGCAGGCGGGGTCGTGGGACGTTCCAGTCAGGTCTGCCGGCCTGGCACGGAGTAAGAAACCAATGTCGTAGTCGAAGGCGATGCGAAAGCGCCGGCATAGTGGGTAAAACCCCCGTAGACGAAACGATGTTGGCTCCGGGAATGT
>NZ_JBGCCT010000066.1 GCF_041260665.1 Catenulispora sp. GP43
ACGGCTTGGCGGACGCGGTTGCGGGCCTGGCCCGCGCCCAGGTGTTCGCGGGTCTCTTCGAAAGTGATCTCGATGGACCATCGCCAGGCGTATCTGCCGACCAGGCTCACCGTCGGGGTGGTGAGGTCCGTGGAGACCAGGGCCAGGTCGTAGCCGGCGTCGGTGCCGTCCTCGCGGATCAGGATGACCCAGACGGCCTGGGTGTGGAAGGAGCCGTACCACAGGCATCTGATCTCGGCGATGCGCACGGTGTCGGTACGGCCGTAGCGTTTGACCTGCACGGTCTGGAAGGCCGCAGTCGCTGCGAGGTCGGCGGGGGTGCCGAGCCGGTCGCCTTTGAGGCGGGGCCGGCCGCGTTTGCCGGTCGGCGCCGGCGCGAGGCCGTACAGCACCGCCGAGGCCGGGAGCCGGGTGGTGACGGTGATCCGCGACGGCAGGTGCCGCAGCGCCGGGCCGTGGTAGGCCGCGTCCGCGACGACGTGGATCCGGCGGTCGCGGTGCCAGGCGGCCAGCAGCTTGACCAGGTCGGCGGCGATCTCCACCTTGGTCGGGCCGGTCTTGGGTCGCCACAGCCTTGCTGCCACCGGCAGACACACCGGCCGGGTGCAGAACGGCAGCTCCACGATGATCCCGACCACGACGAAGCAGATCCCGAAGCCGATGCCGTCCTTCCCGCGCGCAGCGCCGTCGTGCTGCCAGGCCGCGCCGAACACCTTCCTGCCGCGCTTCTTGAACAGCGTGTCGTCCACCGCCACGGTGATCGCCGTGCCGTCCGGCAGCAGCGCCCTGACGATCAGCCGGGACAGGTACATGCCCAGCGAGTCCGGACTCCACGTCGCGCGGGCGAAGAACTTGTGCGCCCGATCGTGTGACCAGGACCGGGCCAGCCCGGCCCCGGTCAGCATCCCGGTCACGGTGCCCTTGCCGGTGTTGGCGATCAGTCCGGCCGCCAGCGCGGCGAAGGTGGCGAAGCTTGGCGCGGTGAACACCCCGCGCAAGTTCGCCAGCACCGCCAGGAGCGAAGCCGGTAACGTCGAGTCTGGAAGCATCGGCGGGCCCCTCTTCGGAGGTGAGCATCAACACCGCCGATGCTTCTCTCGTCGCCGGGGCGCTCAGCCCGCAACCACTGCAAACCGCCCGATCAGGGGCAACCCATCACGCCTGCGAAAACGGCGAAAGCCGAG
>NZ_JBGCCT010000068.1 GCF_041260665.1 Catenulispora sp. GP43
CTAGATGATTGAGTCCGATCGTTGGGCTGGTCAGTGGTCGTAAGCGATTAGTGATCGCTTGCTGGGTGCGCCGGTCTTGGTGTTGTGCCAGATCGCTGCGGCCATCGCCAGCAGCCGCTGACCGATCCGGGCGAAGATGCCGCCGTGGGTGCGGGCGCCGTGTTGCTCCAGTGACAGCTGTCCCTTAAGCGTGTCGAAGATCGCCTCGATCCATTGGCGCATCCGCAGCAGTTTGCGCTCGGCCGGGGTGGAGACCGGATCGGAACTGCCGCGCCGGGCCGGGCGGACCAGATGGACGCCCAGCTCGGCGCACAGCTGCTCGAACTCGCCGCCGGCGAAGCCCTTATCAGCCAGGATCACCTGGCCCTCGGCAACGAGATGGTGGTCGACCTCCAACATCGCGGTCATCACCTCCCGCTCACCGAGTTTCGGATTGGCCAGGCACCACATCAACGGCATGCCCTCGGCAGAGGTCAGCAGATACAGGCGCATCCCCCAGAAGAACCGTGAATGCGAGGCGCAGTAGCCGTAACCGGCCTCACCTGCCAGGTCCGAGCGCTTGGCGGTCTCCCGGGACATACCGCACGGTACCGGCGTGGAGTCGATCAGGCGCAGATCCTCAACCCCAGTCGGGGTGACCAGCGCCAGCTCCCGGATCATCGAGGTGATCAGCGGCCCGGCAGCACGCAACCGCTTGTTGTAACCGGACTGGCCTGGGATGTACGGGAACAGATGCCGCAGGTGAGCATGGGCGTAGCGGATCCAATGCCGCTCCCGGGCGAACCCGAGCAACACCTGGGCGATCGCCAGACACAGCAGCTCGGCATCATCCAGCAGCAGCGGGCAGCCTATTCGTCGGCGTTTGACCACGCGATCGGACACGAAGACGTAAAGTGCGGTCAGAAGGGTGTCGAGGTCGGTATTCACACACAGACAACGACACCCTTCGCCATGCCGTCACGCAGGCCCACGACCAGCCCAGCCTTCGGACTCAATCATCTAG